>NZ_CP018748.1 GCF_001922545.1 Borreliella garinii
CTTTACAGCAAATATAACGAGCTTATGCAAAGCAGTTCTTTCACTAACGAGGAGCGAGCTATTTTAAAAGAAAAACTATTCTCATTTTGAGAAAAGGAGTTAAAAAGTGATTGAAAATGAAAAAAAAGAAATAATTGAGGAGCAATTTAAAGAAGAACAGCAAGTTAAAGCTGATACTAAGATTATAAGTTCTAGTGAATATGAAGAGTATATGCGCCTTAAAGAACAAGTAAATGCAAAACCCAAAGAGATAAATCGTGATTTAAGTATAAATGAGCGAATAACAAAAGAACTTGCAGAAGTTGAAGAGAGAGAGCGTGTTGAAAAGCAATTATTACTAGAGGCAGATCGTATAAATGAAATTGATACGCTGGCAAAAGCACATCTTAGCAATCATTTCAATAAGGAAGTGCTACTTGCAAAAGGATACACTCTAAAAGACATTATGCAAGCGCAACGCAGAGAACTTGTTCGCAAATTTGTTCCAATTGAGCAAATTAAAGCTATTTCTAAAGTAGCAGACATAACCCATATTGATGGGGAGATACTAGAACAACTTGTTTCTTTAGCTAAAGTCAACATCAAGTTAAGAAAAAATGCGAATAGCAATTCTTCTTCTGTTGATTCTATTAAAGGCAATATTGTTACTAAATCAGAAGAAAGAGTAAGTTTGCTTGATTCTAATTTTGTTCCAATTAATTTTACAGAATTTGTACAAGCTATTAGTAATACTTACAAGCAAAGACGAATGCAATTTTATGAAAACTTGAAAAGAAATAAAAGAATAAGTATTGCGTAAAAGGAGTTTTTAATGAGTGATATTACTAAAATTAAACAAGAGTTTGATAAAAAAGTTGCCGAAATACGTGCATTAATGAAAAATCCACAACAAGACACCGGTTTATTAGGTAATTCTTTAGAATTTAGAGATAAAAACTTAATTTATTCCAATTCTGGTGGAGTTCTCACTAGTAGTAAAGACAAAATAGAAAATTATCCTGCTAAGGGTTATCCATACAAGCGTGGAGTAAAGCTTAGTTTTAGTGCTGATGGTACAACAGAATTTGAAGTTGAGGCTGGTGGTGGTGAAGACTTATATGGAATATGCACTGATATAGATGAATATACTGGTATGGCAACTGTAATTCCAATTACAAACAATTTTACCGGGTATTTAACTTTTAAGAAAAATGGAAACGGTGTAAACCCGGGGGATAAGCTGCATTTTAATCAACATGGTGAGCTTGAAAAGACCACTGGAGCTGATAAAACTATTAATGCCATAGCGCTATCAAAAGTACAGAAATTAACTGAAGAGTTATTTATAGTACTTGCTAGTGTTTTTGGAAATAGAGCTATAAAAGGGTAGTAAATTATGGTAGCAAAAGGTAAAGGGCAAGGGAAAAGTCTTGAGATTGATGATACTTCACAATTGAGTTTAGAACCAGAAGTTTCACCGGCTGCTCCCAGGGCTAAACGCCAAGCAAGACAAGCCGAAGATAAACAGGCAAAAGATCCTTATCTAGATTCAGGTAAAGAACTTGATGATATCCTTTTGAAATTCAAAAAATATGCAAAATCAATGAGTTCGATTGAAAATAAAGTTTTTAGCAGTTCTAATGGTTGTTTTCAGTCAAAAAATGAGCGAGCTGATGCTTATATATTTGCATGTTCAAGTTTTACAGACAAAATAGAGAAATACTTTTACGATCCAAAAAATAGTTTTCCATACAAGCGCGGGGTCAAACTTGTTCTAAAAGAGAATTCTGTATATGTTGAGGTTGGTGCTGATACTGATCTATATGGCATATGTGTTGATGTATGTGAGTTTAGTTGCATAGCATATGTTTTGCCAATTACCAATAACTTTGAAGGATACCTTGTAACAAGAAACCCAAATATAAAAGCAGGAGAAATATTAGGCATTAATGCTGATGGGGTTATTATCAAGGCTGGAGGTGGACGTCCAACTGTAATTAATGCGTATGCATTATCTGATTCATTTACAATCAATTTTGTATCTGAAGATAAGGGTTCAAAGCAGGCTCAAGCTAGAGGGCCCAAAGAAAATTATTCCATCAATTTGATAAAAGTTACAGTTTTTGGCAATAGAGGACTTGAAAAAGAAGTGTTTGCTCATGCTGTTTCGGGCGTAGGGGGATAAAAAGGAGGTAATTGAATGGTAAATACAACACAATTAGTAAAAGATTATCAAGAAAGTCGTAATAAACTGGAAAAGTTTATGAAAAATCCACATCATTATGCTGGTTTGCTTAGTAATTCTTTAGAGTTTAGAGACAAAAACGTGCAATTTTTTGCTTCTGGAGGTACTAGAACCAGTAAGTTTGACAAACTGGAAAATCACCCATTTTTGGGGTATCCGTACAAGCGTGGGGTCAAAAGAGTTATTCAAGAAGAAAAAGAAAATGAAATTCACTATGAGCCTTATGTTGAGGCTGGTGGTGGTGAAGACTTATACGGAATATGTGTTGATATAGACGAGTTTAGCAAAACTGCAACTATTGTTCCAATTACAAATAACTTTGAAGGGTATTTAGTAGCAAAAGAAAATGGCGTTAAAGCAAAAGATAAACTCTTTTTTAATAAAGATGGAGAATTGGAAAAAATTAATGGTTCTGAACCCCCAAATAAGGCAACTATTAATGCAATAGCATTGTCTGATGCAAAGAAAATTAGCAATGATGTTTTTTTAGTTAAAGTGTCAGTATTTGGAAATAAGGCTGTACAAAAATAATTAGTTTTAGGAGGTAAAAATGGAATTATTTGATGAAAATTATTATGCAAAAGCAGTAGCAAATATTATAGGAGAAGTAAAAGATCCTATAATGTATAAATGGTTCTTCCCCGAACAAATTGAAGATGTTGATCTACAAATGGGTTATCAAAGGACTGTAAAATGGGATGCGTTTCTAAATGCTAACCCTACAACTATTGCCAATGAAGTTAATACTATTTCAACTATTGGATTTAGTTCTGAAGTAGTGAGGCTTAACTACTTAAAATTACAATACAAGTTTAGACATTTAAAACAAGCTTCTGAAAAATTTTATACTTCAGATTCGTATATTGGAGATATTAATAATAATTTATTACCATTTGCACAAGCTTATAAACTTGCAAGTAATGAAATTATAAAACTTATTAATCATTTTGTGCTAACTGGTACCGTTTCAATTCAAAAAGATGGTAAAAATCAAAAACGTTTACTACCTAATATGTATGGACCTCTTAACATGCCAGATCAAGTAAAAGAAGAAGTTCAAAATGGTAATAAGGATAAGATGGATAAAATATTTGAAAAGGTTGAAGCAGGACTTTCAAAACTAGAGCTGGGCGATGAATTTTCTACACCTATGATGGTAATAGTTGACCCTGCAACTTCCTTAAAATTGGTAAAACCATACTCTTCAGATCAATTTCCTCCGATTAGTTGTGAGAAATGGGAAGATGTTTTGATCCAGACTATTAAAGCCATTAATAATAGAGAAGATGTTTACATTGAAACTTCAAACTTGCTAAAACATCAAATACTCGTTTACCCATTAAATCCGGAACTTATAAAGTTTAAGCCTAGTAAGTATATGCTGCCTACTCCTAATGAACAAGTTGATAAAGACTCAACTGATATTGCTCATTCATACATTGATTTTGTTTTAGGCGGGCTGCTTGCTACTAAAAATACCATTTTGCAGGTTGAAATAAAACAAAATTAGTTAACAAATATTTAAGGATTAGTTAAAAATGAGTGAACAAAAAGACTTGCAGGCTCAAATTAAAAGTGTAGAAGAGCTTTTAGTAACCAAACTGCATTCTGAAGTATTGTTACTGTTGGGAATAGATAAATTTGCACTAAGTAGGCAAAATTTTCTACTTCATTTATCACTGCTTCAAGCAATTCTAGTAACACGTGGTATTGATTCTAGTTCGCTTACATATGAACAAATATTTTTGCTTACCTTCTACCACATGGGGTGTCAATTAAGAAAGCAAGGGATTGTTCGTGAATTTGAATTTGAAAGAATAAAAAAAGAAAAATTCAATGAGCTTGAGCTTGACTATTATCCAGGTGGTAAAGGAGTAGAAGAAGGCGGTGAAAGTTGTGCATCAAGTAAAAACTTCTGTTTGCAGCTTGATTCATTTTTAGAAAAGCTCAAGCGAGATACTTCAACACCATCTTGTATGGGGGTTGTTTAATGAGTGGTATTAGAAAAAGACTAGCAGATATGTCTTTCCGCATGATTAATGTCTTTAAGGATCCTGAGCCCTTAAGGTTCTATAAAGCAAACATTATAAAACTTGAAGGAGATGAGTCTTATCAGCGAATATTTAACAAAAATGAGTACACTGAATTTATTGGGGTTATTATTGACATAAAGCCACAAGAACTTGCGGCTTTACATGATTCTAATTTATCCGATATTCAAGGTTATTCTAAACTTTACACATATGCAAATCTCAACTATGAACTAAAGGATAGAATATCAATTTCAGATTTAGTTTATTATGAAATATTTAGCATTGACTCTTCAATTGGGTACTTCACTCTTGTCTTAAAGGAATTTATATGGATGACTTAAAGATAAGTATTCAATTAGAAATTGGCTGGTTTGGGGGTCGTTCTAATATTGCTAGAATGCATGAAAAAGGGAGCACTAAATTACCGATAAGAAAACATTTAACCAAAATTGCTGGTAGCGCTGAATTTAGAGAATATATCAATAACAGTTATATAAATTCTAAGTTTAATATTGATCCTAAATCTGGAATGCATGCTATCGGCGAAGCTTTTATTAGATACTATGAGAATTATGTACTATCGGGGCAAGTAGTACCGCGCTTAAAAGCTAGCACAATCAAAAGTAAATTAAAAAAAGGTAGCAGCACCGCATCAATCCCACTTGTTGATACATCTAAAATGTTATCAGAACTAACTTATAAGGTGCTTGAATGATTGTAACTTTAGATATAATTGTGAATTATTTACTTAAAATATTTCAAGGATTTAAGTCATATGCTGCTTTAAATGATTTTGAATGCGATATTATAAATACTTACAACCATCCATATCTTTCAAATATTACAACTGCTAGTCCTAATATAATAGCATTCAAATTTGATGGTACACAAAATCTATTTGATCATAACTCTAAAACTGGTGCATTTTATAAAAATGCTTTGGAATTTAGCGTGAATTTTCAAATATATATTATTGCAATAGTGTTGAATGATAGGGATTTTGATGCAAATTCACGCATGTTGGTACTATATGGACTGCTTAGCGAGTTTATGCATAAAAAAACACACAATTATACGTTGTCTAATCCACATCAATCTGAATATGTTACTAAAATAAGCTTTTACATTTACCCAATATCAAATATGCAAACAGTTGGACTGATTAATTTGGGTACAAAGTATAGCAACCATGCATACAGCGTATCTGGAGCATTCAATGCTAGTGTAAAAGTAACAGAAATTTTAAAAGGGGGATACCAAATTGCCACAAGATACAATTAGTGTAAGTTTAGTTACTTCTAGGATTCAAACTAGCAGGCCCAATTATTATAATCCACTTTTGGTCTACAAAACAGCTAAAATCAAAGTTAACAAAGATGTTGCTAACTATAAAACATTGAGTTTAACTGTTAATAACTATGAACAACAAATTGAAACTTTAGAAAAAGATAATGGAGATAGTAATAATCAGTTTGAAAAAGAAAAAACGCTACTAAAAACCGCAATGTCTGATTTTTTCAACTCAAGTGAAGAGTCCTTAAAATCAGCTGTGCTTTTTATCTATAAGGATAAGCCTGAAAAACTAAAAAATTACCTTAAGGAACATAGGCACTCTTTTGTTGTGCTTATTAATACCCAAAGTGACAATGGGGATTCGGATGATGGATTAACTGTTTATAAGGACGACTATGATAAGTTCAAAATGATCTCAACTTTTTTTGTATTTTCAACCAAAGAACAAGAAATAAAAGGAATTTTCAATAATGGTAAAAGTAATGCTGATAAAACAAGAAATATTGTTGTTTATTCTAGCAATAAAGACAATTTGCATCTTAAATTTATAAGTGCATATTTGCATCAAGCAAGTATTTCTCATTCTGTTAATCCTTATGGTATGCCATTGGCTGCTGTACCACTTGTTGATGACACTCTAATTGGAAAGTTAAGGACTGCAAAAATCAACTTTTACTCACTTCTTAATGAAACTGGTCTTGATGGTGTGTCTGCTTTTAAAGAGGGGGTTGATCTAGCTGGAAATTCAATAGACGAGCTTTTTACGTATCATTATATAAAAAACGAGGCCATTATTGAGCTTATTCGAATTTGGAACAAAAACAATAGGCAAAACAGCAAATTATCTGAACTGCAACTTAGTGGGGCTAGGGACAATGCATATACTTCTGCAATTGAGTGCATGTTAAAAAGGTTCGTTGATAGGGGATTAATTATTCAGTATAAAGATTTAAAACTGATTTTATCTCCATCTTCAAATCTTAAATTGGAACTTAGTGTGAATATTACTTATAACTTTAGTATTAATACTGTTGCTTTAGTAATTACTTCTCAAGATATAGTTGATTATCAAAATAGCTTAAGGGTATAAGGAGTGAAAAATTATGCAATTTTATGATTTACGCGAAGTTTACTTTTCAATCGGTGGCAGACAACTGCATAGTGGTAAGTTAGAGCTTACAAGTGAGCCTACAACAAGAGCAGTGGTTAGTAATGAAGACAAGGGAATGCCCGTAATAAGCTTGAGGGATCCTAAAACCATAACTTATATTTTCAATATTGAAGTTACTCTAGGTAGTTATGACTATATTTTGTTAACTGAAATTTCAGACGATCAGTTTTATAATATGGATGTTAGCAAATATGATAAAATGCTTGATTTAGTATTCAATGATAGAATTGCTACCAAAATTATTACTAACTACGCAATTTTTACTGAAGAGCCATCAAGAAGTTATTCAGCAGAAGCCGAAAAAGTTACTTTTGAAATTAGAGCCATTAATTGCCAAAAAACCAACCCAAATAAAAATTAAAAGGAGATTCTCTTCATGATAATGAGATATAAAATGAAAATTTTAACTAAAAACAAAACCTATGAATACCCACTTAGAGTATTGCCGGTCTATGAATGGGACAAGGTACTTGGATTTAATCAAAGCGACGCTGTTTTTAAACTTAATGAGGTTAAATACTTAAGAGAAATTACAAGCTTAATGATAAGTCCAAAATTTCTAGATGAATTCTATGTGATTTTGGATCAAAATAGAGAATTTATTTCTTATTATAAAGACTATCTTGTTGCAATAATTTACACTGCACAATTCAATACTTTTCACATAGATAATGATCTAAAAACCCCCGCTTTAGTATATTTGAGTGAGTATGAAAATAATGTTGGTGATTTTGTTAGTTTTGACTATATCAATGAAAATTTTGATTATGAAAAAGTAGTCACTTCACTTTCATCAGTTACATCAAATTCTAATAAACTGGTTGCTAAATGAGCAAAATAAATAAAGATATTGATAAAGCTATTGCAAGTCTTAATGAGACTAGAAAAAAGTATTTTAACTTGCTTGACGAGATAAAGAACGACAAATACTTTTTTCCAGTAATTATGAATATTTGCTCATACGACTCTGTGAAAAAATTGCCTTATGACGAGCTTTTAGAGGTCAATAGAGTTGCTGAGATTAAATTAGAAAAAGAATTGTATGAATTAATTTTAAGCAAATGAGGGCTCAATGAGCGACAAATTCACCATTAAATTTAAGGGCATTCTTGATCATGCTGCAACAAAAAAGGCTATTGAACAAGATATTACCAAAATGGAAAAGTATCTTAAACCTAAAAAATCTGGTTTGGGTAGTACTAAAGATATTGTAAAAAATAATTTGTCGGACAAGAAAAAAGAACTAAGTAGACAATCTAAATTTGAAAGTTTAAGAGAGCGTGTTGAGAAATATAGACTTACACAAACTAAAAAACTTATAAAACAAGGCATGGGGTTTGAGAAAGCTAGAAAAGAGGCTTTCAGAAGATCTTTAATGTCTGATAAAGACAAAAGACGTCTTGAATACAAAGAACTTGCAAAAGAATCAAAAGCAAAAAGTAAAATGCTAGCAGCCTCTCAAGGAAAAGGACTTGTTGCCAAAATTGCAATAGGCAGTGCTCTAGGAAATATCATTGGCAACGCTATGAGTAAAGCAGCAGGAGGACTTTTAGGATTTGCTAAAAAAGCGGTTGAGGAAAAATCTAAAACGAATAGAGCGAAACTTCTCAACAGTGCGTTTTTTGAGAAAGATGAACGGAATACGATTATGGGAACTCTTAAGGGGATGAAAGGATTTGAGCGCGACTTAGAAAAAGAAGAGTTTTTAAATCAAGCAAGTGTCTTTAAGGGTACTCTAAGAGACTTAGGCATGTTAAATCTAGATAATTTTAAAAAAACAGTAAAGTTTTCAGCTGCGCTTAAATCTAGTGGCGCTCACTAGTTTTCAGCTGCGCTTAAATCTAGTGGCGCTATGAGCGGCGAGGATGCTGTAAAAGCTGTTAATAGTCTGCTTAGTGGAGAGGGAGATGAGCTTTTTGATCTACTAAAAAAGTCGGGGGTTGGAGACAAATATATAGAAGATGCTAAAAAAGCTTGGCAAAGTGGCGCCGAAGTAGATCTAGAATCTAGAATTACTAAGCTAGTTGAAATGTTTAATGATTTTAAATCTTTTGGCCTTACGAAAAAAGCAGATACGAAAGAAGAGATTGATAGCAATTTGGCCTCAGCTGAGCAAACTCTTTCAAACTTAACCACCACTGTTTTGGATCCAGTACTTAAATTCATTAACATGGTCACTAAATACTTTGAGAACTTTTCTTTTCAAACTCATGTTATTCAGCCTTTAATTAAAGGATTAAGAAAAATGTTATACAAGGCTGCGCCCTGGTGGTTTAATGATCCTGATCTAGACCCCCCTCCTCCTAAAAACAACACTGGCAGTGGTGGGCCTTCTGGGGGGAACCCTGAGGATATGGCAAACACTACCCCATAATTTTGAAAAAGGTAATTACTTATGGACATTGACAATAAAAATATTATTAATAATAAAACAATATCGCCTACAGAAAAAGAAAATTCTACAGACATTATAAATACAACTAATGACAATGGCGAAAAGAACAAAGAAAAGGAAATGTCGCATGCAGAAATATTTCAAATCATAAAAGATGTGGCAACCCAAATATTTGCTCTCTTTGGAGCAGATAACTTTTTAGCGCTATTCCCACGACCAGATTTTAGAGGTTTCGGATATGTGCCACAATTGTTTTTTATAAAGCCAAAAACCCAGCTAATAACACGAACTTACAACACTAGTTGCTCTAAACGACCAGTTATCAACTATTATGATAGAAAAGCAGAATATGTAAGCTATAACCCCGTAATGACTGGAGAACATATTTCATTAAACGGTGGAGTACTGACTTCTCTATACAAAGAAATGCTTTCACCACTCAAAATGACTGTTTTTGGCAATTCTTTGCTCCGTTTTGACGCCCACCTTGTAAAAGAACAACTAGCAAATAGACTGCAAGCGCAAGTTCCTTTTACTATCTACAGTCCAACTTTTGGCCTAAAAGAATTAGCTATAATTACAAGTCTTACGTTTACAAACACTCCCTTTATTGATGAAGTTGAAGTAAGTCTTTCAATAGAAGTAGTGAAAACATTTACATTAGAAAAATATAAAGGATAACCTATGTTACTAAGTTATGATTTTAAAATTGAATTTTACGATGTAGATAAATCAAAAAAATCAACTGATGGAATCCCTTTTCCAGAAGAAACTCCTAAAATTATAATCAATACACAACATGGAATTCATGTTGATATTTCCATATCCAACGTGTATTCAAATATTCATACTATAAGTTCCAAACAAGCAAAAATTGTACTTTGGAACTTGCCCTTAGACTTCAACGACCATATCAAATTTGGAGATATAGTAAAAATACATTATAAGAAATTTGCTCATGAGAAAAAATTTGATTTTATAATGGCGGGGACTTTGGGAACTCCCATGAGCACTGATTATCCCGGTGGAGATTTTAGTGTAGAGCTTGATGTTCGTTTATTAACTAAAAGCAACTTCTTCAATCGCAAATTGGGGGGCAAAGAGGGTAAAAGCTTTAAAGGTAAAACGGTGCAAGAGGCAATAGAATCTGTATTTCCTAATCGCAATATCATTCGTATGGATGAAAAAGATAGACTTAAAGTCATTGACAAAAATATTTATGCCACAACACCAAAAGAGTTTATTGACAAAATAAAAGGGGTATATGTTCATAACGTAATAGCTGATATTGGTACTGGTTTAAAGGGAAATGATTGCAATATTATATTTACTAATTATAAAAAAGGGGGGGAAAATGTTCACTACTAGGCATTAGAAGACTATGGACTTGAGTTTATACCACAACAAGAAATTACTTTAGGAACCACACTCAAAATAAATCTTATATTTTGGAACGCCAAAACATTTTACACACATAAGCTAAATGTTGGTGATAAAGTTTCATTTATTGATGGACTAGGAAAAATGATAAAAACCACCATAAAAGAAACAAGCGCAAGCCTTAGTAACACGGGAGAGTGTTCACTGATACTTAAGCTAGAGGATGACTCTAATAGAAAACGTAAAAAGTAAAAGGGGTTAGAATGAGTGAAGACTATGAAATTTATAGAATGAACCAGCGCCTTTATGGTCATGCATTGGCACAAGAGGACATGAAAAATTGGATTTATTCAAATATTTTCATAACTCAAATTGGCACTGTAAAGGAATTTAAACAGCAAACACAAGAGGCTGTAGTTACAATACCAGAATTTGAAGACTTAGAAATTCATACAAAAAATATATCTAATATCAATTTTGAACTATCAAAAGGCGATTCTGTTTTACTACTTCAATCGAGCATTAATATTTTTGATAAAAATGATGATATTCATTTTGACAAACATCATTTTTATATACTTAGCGCAATTAGTCCAAAAACTTTAAATTTAATTTCTGATACTGTTAAGATAAAAGCAAATAGTAGAATTGAAATAGCCAACCAAACAACTAGCTTGAAAGAAATTCTAGATAGTATTATAAGTGCTATCAACGGTATAACTATCATAGGAGATTCAGTAATTGACGAGGCGAGCTTAAGAATAGCAACCTCTAGAATTTCTGCTAATATCAACAGCTTATTTAAGTAATTTTTGCTAAATATGGTATAATTATTAGTATGGATTTAAGAATTGGAAATAATTTTGAATTGGTATTTAATAAAGATTTTTCGCTTGTTGATGGAATTGACGAGCAAAAACAAAAATTATTTATATTCCTAAAAACCTTAAGAGGTGGTTTAAGCTATGCTACTAATTGGGGACTAGACTATTTCTTGCTTTTGAAACTTTTAAAAATTAACAATCTTCAAGCTGTAAAAAACTATTTTTATGAAATATCTAAAGATCTTAACTTAGATATAATCAATATTGCAATTGAAATACAAGACCGTAAAGTACATATATTCTTTTTTTTTCCCGGGCGATGTTTTAAACATGGAACTTGATTTATGAGCATTGTTTTTGATTCTGATTTTGGCATTCTAAAGCGTACAATTAAGGATATAGTACGGACCAAAAGAGAATACTTACGAGTAAATTATGGGATTAACATTGATGACAGCAATAGCTCTATTTACAATATTATTGCATCTTCTTTAGCATTAATTGAAGAAGAAATAATTAATGAACTTAATCTATTTTTTTCGAAAATGAAACCGGGTGGTACTTATTGGGCTGCTATTGAAGAACACATTTCTTCTAAAAGCACAACTTACAGCGCAGTTCGCAATGCTTTACTTAATCTTAATGGGATAGAACATGCTAATATTAAAAGTTCAGCTGGCAAAGCTAATATATATCTGATTCTAAAAGAAGATTTACTAGACACTAATAAAACTAATATTAACAACCCCGAATTTAAGGCTAAACTTTGGGAAACATTATATCTAACAACTCCTAGTGGGACTTTACTTGATGGAGACATAGAAATTGATGGACTCAACTCAACCGGGCAACTTAAATCCTACAAAATATCCCTAGGAAAAAGAAAACATGTTTATATGAAAGTAAAGTATAACCTCGATCTTAAAAACTATCTCTACTTAAACATAGACTCTCAAATTAGAAACATATATTCTAGGATTATTTCAAATAACTATTCTGATATGGGAATTAGCTTTGAATATCAAGACTTTTTTGCTCCAGTCAATGAAGTAAAAGGGATTAAGTTTATGGAAATTAAAGTTTGTGTTAAAGATACAGACACTGAAAGTATTTCAAAAATCAGTGATAGCGATTTTCAAACAAATAAAGATATTGCTATTAATGATGACACAATGCTGCTTTTCAATACAACTGAACGATTACTTATTGACATTGATACTTGAAATTATGAAAATACCTAAATTTTTAAAAGACACTGAAATTCAAAAATTTATACGAACAGAAATTGAATATGCACAAAAGCTGCTTAATGAGCTTAAAGCTCTTAATTCTAACTTTATATCCATTGATGCAAAAGAAAATATCAAATCAAGATATATTGCCATATGGATATCTCAAGTCTTATCAATTTTTTATGCAAAAACTCAAACCCTACAAAGTATTACAAGTAATATCAATAGTGTGATTTTTGCTTTACGTCATATTGGTACTGATGAGTCATTTAGACTGATTTTTAAGGCTTTTTTGAATGTGGATATTTCAGTTACTACACCTGAAGCCGGTGTTATTAATATCTCTTTAAAAGGGGCAATAAAAACAAACTTTACTACATTTATTTCACCTAGTACAAAATGCAAGCGGTCTAAAAAGATACTAATTAGAGAAAAGAAAAAGGGATACGCTGCATCTAAAAAGGCTTTGGTATTTAATTCACTTCCTAAGGGTTATGATCATTCAATTTATGCTTTTATAAAGGGGATTATTCCTATTGGCAGAGTTCTCAAAATTAACAATAAAGATGGTGCAAATATTATAACTTTTAACAATTAAGGAGGCTTTATGGCTGAGGATCAAGAAAAATTATTAATTGATGAAGAAGAAACAGTTCAAATCAAAGATTTGAATAAAGTAACAACCGTTAATAACACTGATCTTTTACTACTTGATGATGGAGTTGCAAGTAGCAACGCTATTACTTATGAAAATTTTTTGAAAACCACTAAAGATAAAACATTTAAAGGTGAAGGACTAGGCTATTTTAAAGAGATAATTAAGTCTACAATTGCAGAAGAACTTCCAGCTGATGAAGAGTTTGTAGAAAAAATTTATGCTAAAATAACAGACAAACTTATTAACAACGATTCCACTAATATTTCTAACCTTTTTAGTAAAATAAAATCACGTCTTACAGATAGCATATCATCAGCTACTCTATCTAGATATGACGATCTTTTGATAATGCCTAATTCAAGCACTATTCAAAAAACACCCGTTCCCAAACAACTGCTAGGAGTACCATCTGATTTTTCACATGGAAGAAGGTTTGCCTATGGATCTACGCTTTATTCGTATGAATACAAGGATAAATCAATAACTATTAAGTTGGAGAACAACGCTGACAATGCAACTCTTATTTTTTATAAAAATAATGATAATGACCCCATTTACCTTGATATTGAGCTTGACGTAGAACACTATAGCAATACGTCAATTAAAGCACTATATCTAAAATATTCTGATGAAAGTGAAAAAAATATGATTTACGAACAATCAGACGCCCCTCGAGCACTATCTAGTAGATTTCCCATGTATAAAGGATGGTATATCCAAAAAAGAATCTACATATCAGGAAATCCAGCTCCAGTTCTTTTGAAACTGTAAACTTTTTTAGCAAAAATTACAGTTTTGGTATATAATGTATATACAGATAAAAAATTAAAATAAAGGATTGAAAAATGGATACTATTAAAATCACTGAACTTCTTATAAATTTAAATGAAATTAAACTTATAGCCGTAATGATTTTTGTAACAGTACTAGTTTTAGGAGTGTTAATTCTTCTCAAGCCATTACTAAAAGACATACTATCCATAGTAATAGGCAAACTTTTTAGAAATGGCAATGGGAATAATCATGTCAAAAAAAGAGATTAACCTATGAAATTATCTAAAGACAATCTTGGAATTGGAATTAAGTCTATATCAAATCTTATTGAAATATTTTCTAAATTTGAAGATGAATTTGATGAAATTGCACATAAAGGGTTTTCTTTAGTTTATGAACTATATGCTCATTATGCATTAATTTATAAAGAAAATATGGAAAGACTTGAGAGTGCATTAACCCCAACAATAACCAAAACACTAGCTCCAATAAATAAGAAAATCAATCACTGTATTGATCTAGTTAATTCTAATGAAAAAAATCTAAAAATATCTAATGATCTGAAATTCAATCAAGAAGGAAAACCTATCTATAAGGAAAGAACAAAGAATGCAAAATAATACTATTGGTTTAGGGCTTAATTTACTATCTAGCTTAACCGACATAGCTAAAACTGATACTAACATAGATCATAATTACATTAATACTTTTAATAGGGTAATAGATTTTTTCTACAAAACATATATTGAAACACTAAAAGCTATGGAAACAGCCGAATCAATGAAAATATTTGAAGAAATACAAGATATCTTAAAATACAATATTGAGATAATAGAGGCTATTTCTACTAGCAAAAGTAAGAGAATTATCTCCTCATTGAAAGCAAAACGCAACAAAATTATGCAGGAGTATATAAATATCCTTAAAAGGGGTGAAAATGCTTAAATTGGTAAACTACTTATTAATTACTTTTCTGCTATGTTGTACTACCATTGCTAGCCTACCAGACGAACCAAACCCGCCAATTATTCAAACACTAGGAGCTTTAGCTAAATATGAAGCACAACTATCAGATTATGTTATGTATCTTGTAACATTTTTATCAAAAACAAAAGTAAAAGTTAATGATCCAAATTATCCAGAATATACTTATCCCAACTTATCAACACTAAAAGACGAACACTCAATAACTTCAATAAAACATAATATCAAACTACTTTTAGAGTATATTCAAAAAACAAAACCTATAGCTAAAAAAGTCTATAATCAGTATTCAAAATTAAAAATGTAAATTACAAAAAGGTTTTTCTTGCAAGAACTTATACTTTATATTAATCAAATTAGCTTTTACAATAGAAAAAAATCTAATTTAATCTAATATCTAGATTTTAACATTTTCAATATGAATATTTATTAATCAATTAGTACCTTCTTCTAGGAACTTTATTATTTTATCTATCTGTTCTACAGCTTCTTTAGACATTTCTGCTCCTTTGCCAGCAGTATTACTTCCACTAAACTTTATAGTTACTCCAACCAATTTTGCTTCTTTCCATATCTTTTCTTTTTCCTTGTCCTTATCTGAAAAACCCTCGATTCTTTGTTTAGCTGCTTTTAAAGCTGCTAATTTAGCTGCCAATTTATCTTGAAATAGGCTTTGCAACTTTAATAGTTTTTCTTTAAGCTCCGCATCACTCACATCCTTTAGGCTTTTTGTTAATTTATTTATTTTATCTTTATACTCTTTAAAGTTGTCATATTTAGAATCATTTTTAAGATTTGAAACAGATGAAAGCAATAAATCTATTTCTTTATTTTTTTCTACATACTTTTTTCCTACATCCGCTTTGCAAGCAATTATAAATAATGTTGATACAAAAAATAATTTCAATAAATTTTTATTTTTCATTAGTTACTCCTATATTTAATAATAATTAAATAAAAGCTAGCACAGCATTCGAAAATATAAATCTTTCAATTAAAATCTTTAAAAATAGGATCTATACTTACAAGAATAAACTTTTTTATTAATTAATATATTGTATTGAAGATAAAAAAAGGAGTAATAATGAAAATTATAAATATATTATTTTGTTTGTTTTTAATTATGCTAATCGGCTGTAATTCTAATGATAATAACACTTTAAAAAACAATGTTGAACAACAATCAAAAAGTAGGAAAAAACGTGATTTAAGCCAAGAAGAAGTACAAGAAGAGAAAATTGCTTTAACTGATCAAGAATTAAAATTATTTAATTCATTGGTAAATGCGTTTACACATACAATTGAAAAATTAACCAATCAAATAAACGGGTACAATGATGGAAACAAGAATAAATGTACTGATTTCTTTGATTGGCTTTCTAAAGATATTCAAAAGCAAAAAGAATTAGTTAGTGTCTTTAAAAAAGTTTATGATTTCTTAGCATCAAAAGCAAAAGCAAACAATGAAGACTTTGATACTTATGTTCAAGGGGCTATTGACTGTAAAGTAGCTAAAGACAACAACAAATTTAATAATCATAATAATAATCATCATAACAATAAATATGGGAGCGGCGATGGAACTAATGAAGTAGAGCAATATTTTAGAGGCGTCGCTGAAGATATGTATAGTAAAAATTCCAATGAAGAAATTTATCAATACCTTAAAGAAGAACTTTTAAAGACAGATAACCACTATTCTGGTCTTACATCTAATTGGCAAAACTAAAACAGTGCTTAATTGCACATTCTTGATTATTATGCGTATAGCAAGCCCCCACAATAAGGGGGCTTTGCTATACAGGTGTATTGCTATGCTGCAAATATATAATCAAATTGTTTATCTTCTTTTAACGTACAAAAGAATAATAGCGGGCTAGGGCCATAAGAAGTCCTCTTAAACGCCATAAACTTTTCAAAATCTTGTAAATCCTTTAATCTATTATTTCTCTTAAAATAGTCTTTTATAATCTCCGCCCAATAGTTTATACTCTTAAAATCACTATTTTTCTCAAAATGCGCAATTAAATCAGCTTCAATTTTCTTGATATCATCAACATTATTGGGGTCTATTTTCTGAATAAAACTGATTTTTTGAATAATTAAGTTTATATTATCTTTTGTTTTAGCGCTATTTACCCAATTTTTTATATTAGACAACGCTTCTTTAAAAACCCCATAATAATAAAGCCTATCTTTTTTTTGTTCTTGATTAATATCTCTTTTCTGGTTTTGAATAGTGTTATTTTTTTGAATTTGATTAATCTCTTGTTTTTGTTCCTTTTTTTGTTTTTGTTCTTGATTGATATTAACTTGCTTGTTGGGCATAGAATTCCCGTTTTCATAATTATTGTAAATAGGGGCTGAATCAGTATCCACTTCACTTTCTATGTTAAGACATGCAACTAAAGCGTACCTTTTAAAATAAGTAATAGCTGAACCAACTAGTTGTGGCGTTGTATTTACACTTTTAGACCCATTTTCATTATTCCATTGTAAATTTTCTGTAAGTATTGGTGTATCAAAAGACTCTTCATACCCACTGATTGTGCTGTAGAATGTGGTCCTAACAACATGAACTCTACCATATGGATCATGTGTAAAGGTTGGGAATTGCTCAAAATCAAGCTCCAAATTGTGCTTATTAATAACGTTTTTTATTTCTCTAACTATTTCGTTAAAATTCTGATATTTGTATCCATATCCTTTAAGACTTTTGTCAATACCTGGTAAATTCATTTTTAGGGTTTTCATATCTTTTCTGAAGCTTATTTTTGCTTGTATATTATTTTGAATATTTTCTTGATTTTTTTCTATGTGTGACATAATCGTCAACCTCCTTTAATGTTAATAACAACTATATAGCAAAAACTATTTTTGCCAACTTTTTTACAAAAATTTTTGTAAAAAAAATAGAGCTTAGCTAGATTCTCTTTATAAAAGAACTAAGCTAAGCTCTTTAAATTATTTCTTGGCAAATTATCAAATAAGGTAGTCAAACTGAAACACGTTCAAATAACTACGCTAATTGTAATATAGACTAACTTAGAACTAAAATCAAATTGGGATTATTACAAAAAAATGAGGGCTTAGCTAGATTCTCTTGTTAAAGAACTAAGCTAAACCCTTACATTACATTTTTTGCAAATTAACATTAAAGGTAGGTAAACATATGAAATGTTTCACTACGTTATTTGTAGTGTAGCCCATTTTAAAATTAAAATCAAATTATTTTCTGTAATTTACAAAAAGTGTATTTTATTAACAAAATTAATAATTAAATTTAATA
The DNA here is from genome assembly GCF_001922545.1 of Borreliella garinii. Lineage (NCBI taxonomy): Bacteria > Pseudomonadati > Spirochaetota > Spirochaetia > Spirochaetales > Borreliaceae > Borreliella > Borreliella garinii. The sequence continues at coordinate 18,258 of NZ_CP018748.1, forward strand.
TTTTTTTAAAAAGTGTTTACTTTTAATTCAAAATTTTGCATTATATTATTAATTATTATTAAACATTAAAGGAGAAAACTTATGATAAAAGTTTCAACCAATAAAAAAAGTCCAAATTACCTCAACAAATTACAAAATAAATTAATAGTTCTTACTTCAACACTTAATTACGTAAACAAGAAATATCCAAAATATACACAAAAAACCATACTCTATTACTTTAATGAAAATCTAAAAAGAAATGGTCAAGCTACTACTACATTAAGAACATTGCAAAAATATCTTTACAAATTAGAAAAAGAAATAAAAGTAACAACAAACTACTACCAACACATGGGGGTAAATTGTGGTACTGAAATTTACTATCACCTCAATTGTGAAAAAAATGAATGCCACTTTAAAATCAACCAATATTTTCAAGAAAAAAAACACTCTAGATTTAAATCAAGAGCTATTAACTATCTTAAAGACAAATCTCTAAAAAAGGGTAATGTAGAGTTGGAGAAATGTTTATGTAATAAAAATAATAAAAAAGAAGAAGAAAGTAATAATAAGATAGAAAAGTTTCAAATAATAAACTATTTCAATAAATGCAACTTTAAAAGTAAAGAAATTCTTCAAATTTTATTAAATTTAGATATTAGTAAAGATAAAAAAATTGAAATAATTAAAGCTTTAAAGAGATTTGAAATTAAAGCAATAAAAAGTAAAAATATACATTTTAACAAAAATTCTTTTAAAGAAAATCAAAATAAATTAAAAGAAACTTTAAAAAAGACCAAAAAACAATTAGAAAAAAACGGATACAATGCCGAACAATTGGAAACAGAATTTAAAAAAATATATGAAAATTACAAAAATAAGCCGCATTTTATTATTGAACATCAAAAATATAACGATTTACGCAAAATAACTTTCAAATTAGAAAAATTGATTGAATTGAAAAAAGAAAATTCACAAAAAGATTATGAGCATATAAAGATAAATATTTTCAATATCCTTATTGAGCGATTGCGAAAACCGGCAAATATTGAAATTATAAAGCCAATTATAAAAACATATTTGAATAGCAAAAAGAAATTAGAATATAATAAAGTATTTGGTATATATCATGATGAATTATTAGAAATAATAAAAAATAAAAATAATTCTTTAATTTTAAAAAAAGTTGTATGAGAATTTAGTATGGAAAGTGCGCCAGAACCTATAAAAAAAGGAAAATGTAAAGTTGAATGCCAAAATAAAGAACGATTTATTTTGGTTGAAAAAGAAAATGGTAAAGCAATGTACCATACAAAAATAATGATGGACGTTTATAAATTTGGAGTTTATGAGAAAAAAAATGAATTTAGAGTGTCATTAAGGACCTTGTTTAATGGAGAAAGAATTGTTGAGGAAACACATTTATACCCCATTAAAGAAGGGGATAAATTTATTGGAATTTTTTACGGTTTTAGAAAACCAATAAAAAAAGCTATTGTAAAGTATCAATTAAACGGAAATAGAAAATCTTATGGATTTGCACGGGCATATTATATGGAAGTTAGATTTAAAGCAGGCAGTGTTTTTTTTTACTTTAAGGGATTATACCGCTTACTAGATAAAGAGAGAATGAATAACCACTACAACAAAATATTATTTAGTATGTTTACAGATTTAGAACAAAAAGTATATGAATTTTATGGGAAAAAATACCCAGAACAAGGACCACTAACAAAATGGATAATAAAAAACCTAAAATAATAACAATTGCGTCAATTAAAGGCGGCGTTGGCAAAAGTACAAGTTCGATAATATATGCAACCTTGCTAGCGCAAAAATATAAAGTATTATTAATAGATATAGATACTCAAGCATCCACTACTAGTTATTATTATGATAATATACAAAAATCTAGTGTAGATTTGCGAAAAAACAATATATATGAAATTTTGATAGAAAAATTAGATATTAATCAATCAATTGTTAATGTTGCGAATAATTTAGATTTAATACCCAGTTATTTAACTTTACACAGCATAAATGCTTTTGGCTATAAACACACTTTTGATGAATTTAGATTAAAAAATGAGCTTAAACACTTATATGTTGAGTATGATTTTATTATAATTGATACTCCTCCAAGTTTGGATTTTACTTTAACCAATGCTTTGGTTTGTTGTAACTATGTCATTGTTCCCTTGACAGCAGAAAAATGGACAGTTGAAAGTTTTGATCTTTTGAAATTTTTTATGAAAAAAATAGGTTTAGAATTACCTACTTTTTTTATAATAACGAGATTTAAAAAAAATAATACACATAAACAATTATTGGAAATGCTAAACTCTAAAGAAAATTTTTTAGGAATGATATCGGAAAGAGAAGACCTAAATAGGAGAATTGCGAGTAATTCTCATTTTGATTTTCAAATGGATTATATAAAAGAGTATAAAAACTCATTAATGAATTTTTATACAAAATTAAAATAATTTTAATTATTTGTTCATCGCGTTGAACTAATAGCTAAGGAGGATTGTTATGAAAAATAATACAAAATTAATAATCAATAAAAGAGATATTGATTCTGAAGGAAATGCATTGCTTGTAGATTCTTCTAATGGTAGTGAAAATGATGTTGAAATAGATCGTTATAATATTTTGAAAAAGAAATTATATGTAAACCTTAGAGAAGGAGTTTCTAATAGAATAGCATGTATGAAAATCTTAAAAGAAATTAAAGATAATGAATATTATAAGATTGATGGGTACAAAAGTTTCGATGCTTTTATAAAGGATTATGATGTTGCAAAAACTCAAGCATATAACTATTTGAAAATTGCTAATGCAATAGAATCAGGGGTTATTGAGGAGCAATATGTATTAGATAATGGATTTAGATCAATATTGAGTGTATTGAAAGACAAGGAAAGTCCAGCCTTGAAAAAATCTAAGCAAAACCCAATAAAACCCTTAAGATTCCAGCTTAAAAAGCAAGAAAGTTACGAGTTTTATAAGAGCAATGCTAAATTTACAGGATTTTTATTAGATAAATTATTTAGTGATGAAAAAGAAATGATTAAAAAAATTATGAAAGAATATAAACAACTAAAAGGATAATACGGAGATTTTATGAACAATTTAGCGTACAGAACATATAATATAGAAAATATAAAAAATGAATTTTTAAACATAGGGTTTAGTGAGGAGGCAATAGATTTTGTTTTTCTTCACAATGATAATTACAACTTTGAATTTTTAAAAGAAAAATTGATTGATATAGAGAAGAATTTACGGAAAGATATATCTAATTTAGATGTTAAGATAGATAATGTAGAGAAGAATTTAAATACCAAAATAGACAGCGCAGAAAAGAGTTTAAATGCCAAGATTGATAGTTTAGATACTAAGATAGACAACGTAGAAAAGAGTTTAAATGCTAAGATTGATAGCTTAGATACTAAGATAGACAACGTAGAAAAGAGTTTAAATATCAAGATTGATAGTTTAGATACTAAGATAGACAACGTAGAAAAGAATTTAAATACTAAGATAGATGGTGTAAGTGCTAAGATAGATAGTGTAGAAAAAAATTTACAAAAGGACATATCTATTTTAAATACTAAGATAGATAATGAAGTAAATAATTTGCGTAAAGATCTTAATATGGGGAACAGACTAGTACATTTTATGATACTTGCAGCGGCAATTTTTGGGCCAATTTTAAATGCTTTATTTATGAAATATTTACAATTCATTAAATAATGAAATAATTCATAATTTGATTTTTAAGTAACATTATTATAATGCTGATGAATATACTTAAAAAGTAGCAGTTTATTTTTGATCTCTTCTAAATTAGAACTTATTCAAACTTTTTAACAAAAGAATTTAAATAAGTTTTTTTATTGTAAAAAGACAAATTGATTTTAATTCTAAATAAAACTATATTTAATTTGTTGAATTTATTTTTATTAAAATAAATTCAGCTAAGTATCCCACTATACTTTATTAAGTTCTTTAATAAGAGAATTTAATAAAGTCTTTATTTTTTGTAAAAATTCTTGTAAAAAGTTGACAAAAATGGTTTTTGTAATATAGTAAATATTAAATGATATGTTCGTCGTATCGCACATATAAAATAAAGGCCACATTTTGGTGGGACTTGGATAGTTCTTTAAGTAAAGAACTTAGGTAAGTCCCGCTTTTTTGCAAAAATTCTTATAAAGAAATTGACAAAAATGGTTTTTGTTATACTATATAATATAGCTATAAAGGATTGCTATTATTTAAAATAAACTCAATTTAGTGGGGGTTTAGCTTAATTCTTTAAGTAGAGAATTTGGCTAAGCCCCCATTTTTTGCAAAAATTTTTGTAAAAAAGTTGGCAAAAATAGTTTTTGCTATATAATTATTATTAACATTAAAGGAGGTTGACGATTATGTCACACATAGAAAAAAATCAAGAAAATATTCAAAATGGAGTGTCCAACATGATACATGCTGAGCAACAAAGTTTTATTGGATGTGAAGTATTTGAGGAAAAAGTTCTTCCCATTAAAGAAAAAAGCAAATTAAGCAAGATAGGCAAAAAATTACCAGGAATAAGTAGTCAAGAGTGTTTTAGATTTAATCGTAATATTGATTTTAGTTTGCAAAGAAGCAAGCTTGATAAATATGGAGCTAGTGAAGTGGGGACTGTTGTAATTGGTGGCGCTGGTCTTAAAGACGTAATGATAAATAGTGTGCTTAAATATTTTGGCATGAGTTTGCCTTTTAAAGAGAATTTATACATGTTAAAAGGTAAAGAGTTGGAAAATTTAGGATTTAGAGAATTTGTTAAGGCGTATGGTGATAATATTGCTGTTTTGTATAAAAATAAATATGCTAACGGTGTTGATAAATATAATTATTTCAAAAAAATGGATAATTTTGAACCTTTAGTAGGCTCAACAATTGATGGATGGTTTATGAATATTTATGGTGATATAGAGCTCTTAGAGATTAAGAGTAGTGACTCTCATTATATGAGCAGTGCTATTGAAGAGTACAATAAAAATGGCAATTTCTTAAGTAGTAAGTATTTTTTCAAATACTATGTGCAGGCACAAATGCAACTAGCATGTACTGGACTTGAGTATTGTAATTTGTTCTTTTTAATAGACGCTGCACCAGTTAATTGTAAGATAAAGAGAAATGATTCTTTAATATCAAAAGTGCTTAATTTTGTTCTTAAATGTGAAAGGGAAGTTTTCAATATAAGAGCCGAAATTGTTAAAAACAATCAGGTTAAGTTATTAATATCCAATAATATTGATAATGATACGTTTAATAAGCTTGTTGAAGAGATTGAAGAGTTGGTAGTAAAGAGTGATTTTTATCAATCTGGAGTTGAGTTTGATTGGATAAATGAATTTGTAGAGTATGTTGATTGTGTAAATCTTGAGATTAAAACCGAACAGTCTGCTATAAATCTTGAGGGGGATCTTGTTGAGATTAATAACTTAAAAGTAGAACTAAATAAAATTCAAAATGAAAACAAAAAAAGAGAAAAACCTATAAAAGATCTGCTTAAAATTAAAATTGATAAAGTTATGGATAAATATCCACTAATTAATCATGTGAATTATAAATTCAAACAATTTATGTTCAATTATGATCCTAAAAAAAGAGCAATAGCAGATAGATTTAAAGAGCTTATACCAATAAATAATAAAGTCTTTGTGCCTAGCAATATGCGTAATATAGCATATGAAAATAGTGTCCCCTTTTAAATGGGACACTAAAAATAAAAAAATTAAAAAAAATATTTAACATAGGAGGTTTTAAAAATACTTATCAGCAAAATAAAACAAAATAATAGGAGTTTACTAGGAGAAATACAGAGATGGGGGTGCTATTTTTTATGCTTGCATTATTATACAAGTATGTTTAAGGATATTGAATTTAATGCTTTTGGCATAAATGTGGCTTATCGCAGATTTTTAGGACTTGGGTACATTAAAAGCAACTGTTTTATTAAAAATCCTTGTATGATACTAAATTACTATGGGATTAGAACTAGTGTGCGATATGAATCTTTTGGTTACTTTGCAGCTGCAAATGAATTTGAAATAAGTGAAGTTAAAATCACGGGGGTTAATGGAACACATTTTATTGCTACAAAAGAGCAAGAAATATTATATGATTCACTTGATTTAAGGCTTAATGGAAAAATATTTAAAGTAACTTCAAAGCGAATATTTAAACTTAAGTAGCCATACTACAGTTTTAAGCTATTTTTAGCGTATTTATAAGCTTGAATTTTGTTTGCAGAAGAGAGTCCGTAGATATTATCAATTTCATGGGTTGAAGAGTATTTCATAAGTTCTTTAATTTGGAAAGAATTATAACCATTGGCTTTTAAATTTGAAATAAATAAATTTCTGCATAAATGAAGCGATTTATTTACTTTAAATCCTGATCTTTTAAGAAGATTTTTAAATTTTCTAGAAATGTTGATAATGCTAATTTGATTATCTTTAAATTTGTGTTTGGTTTTTTGGAAAAGATAAGTACGCCTAGTATCAAGATTTTTATCTTCAAAATGATTTTTGTGTGCTGTTTGAATAGCGTTGTACTCTTTAGAGCTGATGACAATTTCTCTAATACAAGCGACACTTCTTTTTTTTGCCACATTTACTTTGATATTGTAAAGAATTTCACCAGTTTCGCTTCTTAGAGTAGTAATATCTTCCATTTTTACTTTTTGCATTTCAGTACCCCTACACCCACTTATTGAGAGTAAATGTACAAACCAGCCGGATATTGGATCAATTTGTTTTAATTGTTTTATACATTTTTCAATTAGTTTGCTAGTTTTTGGAGTTATATAAAACTTAGGGCTAGGTTTTAGATTTTCTTTTTTTGTTTTAGTTGAATTTTTTAGAGTATTTTTAAGAATTTTATTTTCATCTATAACTTTTAGATAATCTTTAAATATTTTGAGGAAAAAATCTGTATCACCTTTATTTAAATTAAGATAATTATTAATGTCCATAAAATCCTCTCCTTATAAGTGTTACTTTTAAATTAAGTAAAAGTAATAAAAATATATAAAAATTGCAATTTCTATTTTACCAAAAACTTAAAATTTTAGTCAAATTATAGTGCTTCTCATTGCATGCGGAATTTGGGATGTAGAGTGGCTGTAAAGAGTAGAAGTGGCAATTTCTAAGGGGGTCGGATAAGAAAGATAATATACTTTAACTGATATATAGCAAATACTCTGAAATTTAATTTGTATGGGTTTTGTAATCTTTTGCAATGAGCTTGACATTTGCAATGGAGAGATTTTTGAGAGTTGATTAAAATTACATTCGAGTTTTGTTACTATGTAATCCCAAATGTAACAAAATTAATTATTTAAATCTGTAAAAAATTGTATTTATTTGGTATTGCATTATCCTTGAAACCTACGGAGTAGGAGTAATTTATGAATAAAAAAATAAGAATGTTTATTATTTGTTCTGTTTTTGCATTGATAATTTCTTGCAAGAATTATGCAAGCAATAAAGGCTTAAAAAGTTTAGAACAATCTTCAGAGAGTTCAGATTCTAAACTTTCTAAATCAGAACAAGAGTTGAAAAAGCAGGTTAAAGGATTTTTAGATATTTTAGAAACAAAAGATTTGTCTAATTTAGATGAACAAGATACAAAAGAAATTGAAAAAACAATTAAGGATTTAAAGAATACAATAGATAAATCCAATTCTAAAAAAACTCTTATTGGGACATACCTTGAATATGAAAAAACAGTAAAAGAAATAAGAGCAAGATTAAAAGATAAGAAAGAACTTGAAGGTAGCTTAAAGGAACTTGAAGATAGCTTAAAAAAGAAAAAAGAAGAGAGAAAAAAAGCTTTACAAGAGGCTAAGAAAAAATTTGAAGAGTATAAAAGGCAAGTTGGTTATGTTAGCGGGGTAACTCATGGTGAGCAAGTCAGAGGACAAGGCACTATTGGGCAACAAGCTTTCAAGTGTGCTAAAGAATTCGGTTTAACTGTAAGTTCTTCTAATAGTGCTGATACTGGTTATATGTCTAGTGGAATAGTAGATGGGGCGATTAAGCAGATTAATGAAGAGCTTAAAATTATTGGAGAAGGGACTCAAATTTCAGAAGAGAAAAAGTAAAAAAAAAGGTTTTTAAAAGCATAAAAGAAACAAACAAAACTAATAACTAGTCTTGTTTGTTTCTTTTTATTGACGTGCTAAATAAAAAGAATAGAATAGATATAAATATAAATGTAAAACCCGCTTTAAAGCTAAACAGATAAAGTACAAAAATCCCCAAAACCCCAAAAAATAAACATAATGATAATGCTAATATTTTATCAGAATTTTGATTGTGATTTTTAGTGTTGCAATCAAAACAAATTTCAGATTCATTTTTAATGATTTTTTTGCAAAAACGGCAATTTTTTCTATTTAAATCTTTTGACATAATGTTGCACCTCTTTAAAAAATATAATTTTTTTATCTAAAAGTATTTTTATATGTTTTGCGCTTACAAACATTATAAATATAGATCAGCGGCTGATCGGCACAAAGAAGTTAATAGCTTTGGTTCATAATTTGTTAACTTGCTGTATTATTCAAAGTAATAATTTATTAATTTTTGTTACTTTGGGATAATTCTTTTGAAAAAAGTTAAAAGATCTTTTAATGATTATGTTGCATATTTTAGAGAAGGATCATTAAGTAATAATGAAATAGCAACTAGACTCGGAGTTTCTAGAGTAAATGTGTGGAGAATGAGACAAAAATGGGAAAGTGGGGAGATTTCTGTTAATGAGGACTCTAGAGTAACAATTAGTGAGGATACTTTTGAACACCTTGTAGCAC
>NZ_CP018749.1 GCF_001922545.1 Borreliella garinii
CCTTTATACTAAAAAAATATAATATATATTATATTTTTTTAGTATAAAGGCTAATCTTCAGAGAGTCAAATATTCAAATATATCTTTAACTAAAACTGACTCTATTACATTAGGCCGAAAATCATTTTAAACCCACTGTCCTTATTCCTTCTTTCACCTTCAGATATTGTTGATCAATAGCAGGCCTCCTCTCCTAGAGGACATATCAACAATATAATCATGCCCGTCGTTCGGGAGGATGCTTAATATCTAGAGAATATAGCTCCCTTATATAGAAACAAAGCCGATGAACTTCACTTTCATATTCAAAATCACTCCCCTTATTTTTTACTCTACCAAGCAACTTAATCAATTCTTTAGATCGCTCAGAACCTGGCTCTAAAAAGAATCTATTAAAATACCCTTCATTATAGTCAGTCAATGGGGGAATTTAAATTATTAAAAGCATCTTCCTGAAGACTATCTGAAAATTCTTTTACATCATTGTTATTTTTTTGTCCTTTATTACCGGATAATTTAGAATCTAGATTGCAAGACATTAAGCCTATCATTAATAATACATATAAAAGCAATTTTTTTTTCATAAAAATATTCTCCTCTTCTCTAATCAAGAATATATATATCATAAGTGATAATTATTCTTAATTAAGAATAATTATCACTTTGTTTAAATTACAATAAAGTATAAATATAATTATTTGATAAAAACCATTTATTAATAAATAATTTAATTATTTTAAAAAATTGTAATTTATTTAATATAATTATATAATTTATATATATCGTTATTAATATAATGATATAAGGAGAATAAAATGAAAATAAAAAATACTTACCACAAAATGGTATTTTTAACGCTTTTAATTTTTGTTTCGGCCTGTAGTCAAGACAGCCAACATAAAAAGGACAAAGTATTAAGCTATTCAGAAGAAGATGACAGTCCAAATTTATCGTCAGCTGCTACAGTTGAGGTTGACTTTCATTCTGGGCCACTTTTCTTAAACAGCATTAAATCTGCTCATGAAACTCTTTTCAAAGCTGATTTAATAGATAGCACTTTTTTTTTCAATTACGAAAAAATAGAAGACATAAGACCCCAACACGGAATGCCTCCAAAACCGCCTTCTTATATTTACTATATGAAACCGACCCAAGAAAGTACATTTTTTACAATAGCACTAAGTACACCTAACTTTGGTGGTCGACACCTGGGACAATTAGAAATAGTGATAAGAGCGTACGATCTTGCTCCTCAAGGATTTATGGTACACAGAGTTAACCATCACCAACGAAACAATCTTAACAAACGATATTATAGATTTTTTGATTCTACAATAAAAAATATTTCGGGAGCAGATACTAGTAGCATAAGATTAAAAAATCTTGATGGGTACTCAGATAGCATAAAATCTAACACTATTATAAATGATAGGGGTAAAATCACTAAATTTATAAATACAGTTCTTGAAGCACTACAACACGAACCTGAAGACGCCACACAATTAACTCCCTATTTTTCAGAAGCCGTGTCCGCTGTAGTTTTTTTAGGTCTAACTCCCTTATTAGACTACAGAATGCAAAAAGGAATTTCCCAGCTCGTTAGAACTGACCATTCATCAGAAAATCTAGTAATTTCCAATTATATGGGGATGGTAAGAGAATGGGAAAGAATAGGTTACTGGGTATACGTTGCAGAACGTTATCCCACTAGAGATATCAGAAAACGCGGGGAACCTCATATAACTCCCGAAGCACCAATGGTTTATATGCATCTAATCAAATATGAAACATGAATAATTATATTATAGATGAGCCGGTCTTTCTAAAATCTTTGATCTAAAAATATCGGCTTATGTCTTCTTCCCATGATGGATTTTAGGTTCTACAAGAAGTAGATATCCACTAAACATGGGCCAATAATAAATAAGCTTCAACTCAGACAGTTTCTGTCTGAGTTTTTATTTCTTTGTAATAAGAAAAGCCCAAGATTTAGACTTGTATTTATATTTTTATCATGCAAAGTGTTACAACTACTGCAAGTCCACCTAGTATCACTTAATTTTAGAGTTTTATTTTTAACAAAGAATAACAAAGAATTCTCTACCCATAAAATCTAGAAATTACGCTAATGTTTCAATTATCAAAACTTAATTATTAAAAGGGAATATTAATATGAAAAAAATTTTCACATTAATATTATTTTTATTTTTGCTATCTAATTTAAATGCTAACATGGATAGGCAAACAAAAAAATATATAAAAAATAATTATGCTCGTTTTGAAAATCGTATTTATCTAAATTTTTTTTAATTAAAATAGCCTCTTCTTTTGAAAGATGTTTTTTAGCATAAGCACGAAAAAAGCGTATTTTTTTTCTTCACCCCTGCAATTAAAAATAGTTCATGGGAAGCCGAAATCAAAGAAAAAGGTGTTTTTTAGATGTCGTTGACATCGCGAGACATCCCTTATAAAAAATAAATTAATAGATTCTGAATATCTAAAATTCGAGTCATATGACGCAATTTTCAAACTTATAAATGGGGATCCGAATCAAATTTTTAATTATTTGATGTAATTAGATTCCGATAAAATTGATTATGCTGAAAAACATAGAGACAAAGCTAGAGAGAGGTTTGACGAATCCTATTCTAAAGATAAAGTAAATACAGTTAAACAAATATTAAAACAAATTTTAACCGATTTACTCGCTTCAAGCTCGAAATGTAAATGATAATTTACTACTAAATAGGTTTTGTTGAGAACTTTAAATTTAAAAGCGATCAACAAAACCTATTACTAGGTTTTAAATTGACAATTAGGATTGCACCAAAATACAATCACTGATAATTGTACAAAAATTGTTTAAATTTTACAAGTAATTACTTGCATGTTTTGCCTTGTTTTTTACAATTTAAATCAGAATACTCTTTAAATATTTTATTTAAATAATCTTTATCGCTAGAAAAAATCTTGTCTAATAAATATCCTGTAAATTTAGCATTACTTTTATAAAAATCGTAACTATCTTGTCTTTTAAGCTGAAATCTTAATGGTTTTATTGAATTTTGTATTGACTTTTTATCAACAACCTCTTTTGATTTTATATTTCTATAAATTTCTATCATTCCCTTGTCTCTAATTTCTTTTATACTTAGATTTCCTTTTAAAACCTGTTCATATATTTTCAAATATAAATAAGCTTGAGTCCTGGCAATTAAAAATTCCTCAATAAAAGACTTGAAACTTACATGCCCGTCAATACGATAAAGTTTTTTACTTTTTATTTTATACAATATTTCCATGATTTTAATTTTATTTTCAATATCATTGACCATACTCTTTTTTAAAGCATGCTTATAGTTTTCATACTCTTCCTCCTCGGAAATGCCCATCAATCCTTCTTCCCTATCATTCAAAATAATTAAATCTTTAGCCACACCTAAACCCTCCTTCAAAAAACTAAGTATTATATACCATTTGTTCGCAAGCGAACAAATGGCTAAAAAAATTAAATGACTAATATATTCTTCAAAGCTTCTAGACATTCTTGATAATAAGGTTCTTTAATATCGGGTTCTTGTAAATTATTTGTAAAAACCTTCACTTTATTATAAAAGTGAACTTTTCCTTTAATATATTTGCCATATTTATCCTTAATTGAATTTTCTATACTTTTGAAAGTATTTCTATTTTTCATGAATTGATTTTCAATTATAGATATATCAATATCTTTATCTAGATACATTGAAACTTTCTCAATATATTTCATCAAGATAGACAAGCTTTCAACAGAAAATCTTTCAACTTGAATAGGAATAATAAGCTTATTTGTAATATTGAGGGCATTGTCTAAAAGCGAATCCAAATTGGGTGGAGTATCAATTATCACGTAATTAAAATTATAATTGGGCAATACCCTTTCTAGCCTGTGCTTTAAAAAAAGCTCTTTATAAGAAGTATTCTCTTTATTAAAGAGATGTAAACTAGGATGAGAAGGAATGAGATATACATTGTCATATATTTTGGTCAAATATTTATCTAGATTGGAATTAGAGTCTTCTTTCAAAAAAGAATAAACATTATTTTTGCCTAAACTTTTAATATACTTAAAAAAATAACTAGTCAAACTATTTTGGGGATCAAAATCTACAAGTAAAACTTTTTTATTAAAACTTTTTAAAATAAAGCTAAATATAATAGTTAAAACACTTTTGCCAACACCTCCTTTAATATTTGCAATACTAATTATTTCTGGTTTTTTGTTATCCATTTAATTATAATGCCTCCATTTGATAAATTTTTATTGTAGAATCTATACACTTTGTGTTCTAAATTAATTATTCTTTCTAATAGACTTTGAGCATATTTTTTTTTAAATTTTTCTTTTTTTGTTAAAGCATGAATTGCTTTTATATAACAAAAAATACTTCCTTTCTTAAATCTGAATTCTATGTAATGGATTTTATACATAGGTATTGTTTTGACAGCTTTTGTAATAATATCTTTATATTTAAAAAAAAGTGGTTTTGTTAATCTTTTAAATCCATAAAACATTCCTAAAAATTCATCATTAATACCTTCTTCAATTCCAAACAAATGGAAACTATTTTTTTCATTTTTATCAAATAAATTTCTTAGTGTAATAAAAAATTTATTTTCGTTTCTTTGATTTATACCAAATGTAAAAAAATCGCTAAATATTTTTGTATGATATAATGTTTTGTTATTTATTTTTTCTGTTTTAATGAAAATATCGTTTTTCTTTTTTAGTAATTCAATTTCCATTTTTTTGGATTTTAGACTTTCTAATACTTGATTCATATTTTAACTACAAACCCCTTATTTCTCATAATGTATTTGATTTTTGATCTTTTCTAACCATTCTTTTGTCTTTATTCTTTTATATAAATAGTTTTTTTTGTTAGAATTTTCTTTTTTTTTATCTAAAAAATTTATGGTTTTGTAACGCAATAAGTTTTTTATTTTTAGACTTATGAAATTAGAATCTTCGTTTTTTGTTTTGTGTAAAATTTTTTCTTTATTATTTATATATTTTTTATTATTTATAATATGACTGACATTTTTAGTTGCATTTTTTAGATTAGAAGTTTTAGCTCCTTTATTTTTGAAGTATTTTTTTTGTGTTTCTTTTGTAAATTTATATATTATGTTAGCATCATGTTCAATAGTATTTTGCTTATCTTTAAGAACGCAGTTTAAATTATTGTTACTATATTTATTGACTGAATATCTTATATATGAACCATTTCCCTCCCCCAATCTTAATAAGGTTTTTTTAATAATACTTTTATTACATAGCCAAGTTAAATCTTTTCTAAGGGTTCTTAGTGTAATCACTTTAAGTCCATCTTGAGTTAGAAAATAATTTAATGTATTTAAAATAACTTTTTGATTGTATTTAATAGTATTTTTCTGAAAATACTTAAGTATTGATAAGATTTTGTAATATCTGATTTGATATTTTTTTAGTGGCTTTACATTGATTTGAATTTTAAGATTGTTTGTTTCCATTTTGGGCTCCTAACTGTAATTTATAATTATGTTTATAATACACAACTTTAATTGAAAAGTAAATATTTTAAGTGTGAAATGCTTTTTTTGTAGAAAAAGTATTTTGATTATCTTAGTAGAATATAAGAGAAAGACCATCAGCAAAAGCTAACGGTCTTTCTCAAGGTGTTAATAGTTACATAATAAATTATGAACTATCAACATTGTTGATTGTATACTAAAAAATGTAAAATATCAAGCAATTTAAAAATTTTTTCATATTTTTTTACTATTCAGCCATTCGAAATGTCATTAGATGTTCTTTTGATTTTAGCATTCTAACTAATTTTTCAGCATCAAGCACATCCCCATTGAAGTTATAGTAAAAATTATTTACAACTGTACTGCTTTGGCTTTTTTGTAATTTGGCAATTTCTTCTGCAATGATTTTAGCTTCAAGTTTGCGTAGATTTTCATCTATTGGTGCAGGAGTGATTCTTATCAATTCAGGTTGCCCAAACTCACTAGACATTACACCTGAGTTTGGCATATATGTCGGTTTATTTGAAACAAATCGTGCACCACCACGAGCAAGTTTTATTTCTTCGATAGAGCCTGCCGATTTTACTGTTGCAATTCTTTTTAGTATTTCATCTAAAATTTTTTCTGTCTTTTTTAAATCAGAAGCCTTGGAAGAAGACAAAAAATAATCAGAAGCATTTACTTTATCAGCCTCGGCCTGTGCTTTGATTCGTTCATTTTCTAGTTTAGAAAGTTTGTTTTTGCGTTCCACTTCTAGTTTTTTACTCTCTTCAGCCTTAGTAAGTTTGGTAGTTTCTATATCTTTTTTTGTTTTGTATTCCGTTTGTACATCATGTAATCTTTTTTGAAATTCTTCACCAGATATTTGGCCTTTACTTTGTGCTTGTTTTAGAAACTCTATTTCTTTAGAGTATTCATCATCTAATTCACTTAATTTTTCTTTTCTCATTGCAATTTCTGCATCAAATTTCTCTTCAAGCTTCTTTAGTTCAATTTCGCTTCGTTTTTCAAGTTCTTCTAAATCTTTGTCTCGTTGTTCTTCAATTTTTTTAATTCTGGCCTTTTCGGCACCCTTGAACCATCCCCATAGGAACTCTCCGATTTGTATGACAATTTCTGCAATAGCTTGGCCCACAGGTCCAAAAGATGCTCCAACGGCTTTCAACGTATTTTCCCCAAAATCAACCAAACCCTTTGTTGCACCGTCTGCAGCATAATCAATGCCTTCAGAGGCGGCCTTTTCTCCCACTTCCTGATTCAAAATTTTGCCTGAAAATTCCGTTAATTTGTCTGTGTTATCTAGGAATTTGTCATACAAGCTTTTTGCAGTATCCTTAGCTTTCTCGGCCATTTGTTTTAGAGCGTTTTGGTTGGTTTCATTTAGATTGTCGAATTGCGATTTGTGATCATCTACGAATTTTTTGTACATTGCTTGGATTTCGGATGTCATCTTTTCCTCAGCACTTGCTCTTTCTTTTGCTGGAAGCAGCATTGTTTCCCACTCTAAGGCTAGTATTTTTTTTGTAGAGCTTTTTGAGCCTGGACAAAAGATCGATCCAATGCAGCATTACTATATTCATTAACTTGTTTTTCGAGTGCGGCTACAATTTTCCTGTTAGATTCGTTCAGAGTTGTGAAGCTTTTTCCATATTTTTCCACAAACTCTTTGTTTTTTTCGTTAATTTCATCATTTAGTTTCTGTAACGCGCTTTCTTGATCTGCATGGGGTAGCGTTAGTAGTATTTCTCTTTCACGACTTTCTTTTTCTTTTAGTAATTTTTGGTACTCATTCACAAAATCATAATTAGAGTTATTGAATTCGTTTACTGCTTTTTCAACCCCAACTAAAATTTTCTTGTTCTCATCTGACAACTCATTAAAATTTTTGGAGTATTCTTTTAGAAAATCTTGATTTTTGTTTTTGATTGTTTTTTCAAGATCCCTTAAAGCTTTTTCTCTTTCTACCCCGGTTTTGCTGTAAATTTTCCTTTGAGCTAAAAAAATGTCGTCTTGCAATTTTTTATAGTCTTGCTCCATCTTTTTGTTGTAATCGGTTTTTGCGTTTGGATCAACTTTCTTGTCTCTTTTGGGTTCGGGGCTGGGAGTATCTTCTTCCTTTTTTGATTTCTTCCAAAAAGTAATAATATTTTTGAATTTTTCGTATGCTTTGGACGCCATATCCAGCAATTTTTGAAACCATTTAATGATTGGTTCGAATGCACTTTTGAAACGCTCTGGGAATACACTAGAAACATATTTTGCAAGTTCTTTTAGCTTGTTGAATACGTACTTGATTCCCTCAAACAATTTGACAAAGGGTGTGGAGATTGCCTTGAACCACATTTTTACACCTTCCAACCACTTGCCGGAAAGATATACCACAAGTTCACCCAATTTGGTGGTTAAGTATATTGTAGCTGTAGTCGCTTTGGTCAAAGGAACCATGATCGCCACCAGAAGAAACTGTTTTACTTTTTCAAATCCAATCATCATTGGCTCTAAAGCTTTCCCAATATCTAAGAAAAGCTTTTCGCTCATTTTAGCAGTTTGTTGTTGAGCTTGGGACAAAGTTTTTGCTTCTTTAGCGGTGTTTCCGTAAAATTTACCACCTTCGCTAGTAGCCTTAGAAAGAGCCTTATTTAAGGCTTCGAACCCTATTTGTCCATCGCTCGCCGCCTTATATAATGCCCCTCCAGCTAAACCAGCTTCTTCTGCTAAAATGTCTGTAATATCAACACCAGCGTCACGAAGCGCATACAAATCTTCTAAATTTACTTGATTACTAGATTCTACACGAGAATATACTTCTGCTAATTTCTCAAGCCCCTCGCTACTTCCACCAGCTGCCTCTCCAAACATTCTAATTCTTTCTTCAACTTCGCTTGCAGTTGCCCCATAAGAAAGCATTGTCTTAGTAACATTAGTAATAGCATCTCTAGTAAAAATAGTTTCATCTCCAAAAGCCCTCATGGATTCTGCTAAAGATTTTCCAAGGTCTTCGTTTCCAAGCATGTCAGAAAACGTTGACACTTCTTCGTTGAATTTATCAAGAGCATCCATGGCGCCATCAAAAATTCCACTTATTGTAGGGCCAATTGCTTGTAGAGCCCTTACAGCCATAATAATTGGGGCAAAAGCTGCCAACATTTGGTTGAATGCTTCACCGGTTTTGTTTGCCAAATTCTTTACATTTCCTAAGCCTTTTCCAACACTTTTTAGAACTTTGCCTATACTTTTCATGCCGCCAGCTTTAGAATTTACAGAATCAACAGAATCTGCAAGAGATTTGAAGTTTTTACTAGCATTCTGCGAACTTTTGTTTAGCGCTTTCTCTAGATTGGATCCAGATTTAGCAGATTTTTCTAATTTTGACTTCAAATCATCCAGACTTGCAAATTTTTGTTCGGCAATTTTTTTTAGAGTTTCTGTTATTGCGTCCAGCTTTTGATTATTGCTGATCGACATTGACAACGGAATAATGATTTCGTCAAGTTTCATGTACTTCTACTCTCGTTTTCAAGGGTTTTGATGTATAAGTTCAACTCGTTTAGAATCAGCACAAACCAATAATTTTGCTCGAAAAGGCCACCCTTGTTGGGCAAGCTTCCAATATTTCTTGAAATTAATGCTTGATTGATCAAATGTAGAATCTCATCTTCATTATGTTTGATCCAAGGGAGTTCCTTTTTCATATCTATTATGAATTCTGAATTAATTCGGTCTGCAAACTTGATTACTTGGTCATAGTGCTGTTTCTTTGTAAGATATGCAAACGCAAGTTCTACTTTTTTGAAAGACGCTCAACCCTTAGCGTATCTGCTAAAAAATTAATCTCAATTGCAAGATTTGAAAGCATATCTTGAAACAAAATAGCATCCTTTTCAACCATTTCTTTTGTAATTAATTCTCCTTCTTGATTGTAAAGTCCAACAAATTCTACTACATTTTCAGCCCAAATTTTTTTTACAAATTGAATTTGAGCACTTGTTGACTCAATCATAGCATTAGAATTGTTTTTACCATTTCCCCCATTCAATTTTTTGAAAAGTTCGATTTGTCTTGCTTTTAGTTTTTCTACAAATCCATAGTTAACGTCTTGCAAAACTACGAATGCCTTATCTTCTTCTTTTAAAATTTCTTTACTGTTTCTAATGTAGTCTGGGATATAGGGTATCCTTACCCTACCACTTACGTTGACATTAATTATCATTTTTGCCTCCTAAATCTTGAAGAACCTTGCATCTTGAATATAGTCGCATGAAAGCGATACTAAGGGTTTTGTCAGAGTAAGCTGGCACTTTAGATCGATTTTTTGATTGTTCAAGTCCTGGCTTGGGTTGTAAGTTGCAATTTGTCCTTCGCCCACCATGAATTTGGTTCTTTGATCTTGATCTGCAATTTGATCTACAAAAAGTACCGTGAACTCGTAATTTGTAGGTAAACTACGTTTTCCAATTTGCCATTGGTTATTATTTTTTGAAATATCTTGTGTTATGAAATGCGATTTTTCTATATATGTATCTAGGATTTCTTCCTTATTGGTTGCGGTTTCTCTAACAGAGTACCCGCTAAACTCAACAGTTTGCTCTGGTATTTTTCCAATTGCCGAGATTGATCCGCAAGTTGTTTTTAGAGTTTCTGTAGCTTTTGTTGAGCTGATGGTATATGAATATCCCAAGCAATATGTTTTGAAAAGTAGAACATCAATTTCATCAGCATTATCACATGCAGCAGATATTTTTGTTAAAAGATCTTTGTTATAGTAGAAAATGCTACCTTCTTTTAGATCTAAATCTGATGTAAGTTTTGACTTAGAATCAATCTTTTTAACTCTAAAAATGCATTCGCTAATTGACTTCCATTTGCTAGGCTTTGTTATGTTTGAGCCCAAATCTTTTACAACTAAATTAGTAGGATCTGTTCCAGAAGGTTCATTATTGTTTTTGATGTCTGAACCCTTGAAATTCCACTTGAATTTTTCAATATTGACCGTAACTAGCACTGCGCCAGTCGGCATTCTTAATTTTTCAATTGCCATTTGTACCTCCACGACAATTAATGTAATCAGCGCCATCTATCCTAATTCCCAATGTTGAATCAACCAATGTTACCATTCTTGCAGCAGAAGTTTCGTCTTCAACCTGGGAATCGTCAATGCTAAAATACTTCAACGAATAATTTAGCATTAGAAACGCCACAATTATATTTGCAATCTCAAGTCCTAAAGTAGGACGCATGTTACACTCCGTGTAAATTATGAACTTTGGACACAAAAGCATCGAATAATTTTTGCAATGATTCAGAATTTCTCCAGTACTTTTTACTGCAAAGACAATTGATGGCAAGTCTAAAGTTGAACATGCAAACATTTCAGACTTGTAATATACTTTTGTTGTTGTTTGTTTACAGGCAGTCAAGTAAGTTTTCAAATTTTTTTTCAGATTAATGACAAATTTTTCTATGTGCTTCATCTAAGTAATTTTGCAGACTCCTTTACTAAATCGCTTGTCCAGTTTGTATATTGGGTTTTGGGTTTTCTCTTCTTCAGAGATAGCCAAATAGGCACCGCTGAGGATTCTATACCCTTATATGCTGCCCAATTCTTGATTTTTGTTAGACTTGGAGCTGGTGAATTGTCGTCATATGCCTGTCCTGAGTCTAGAAATTCAGAAAGAGGGGAGTCTACCTTAACTTTCAAATTCATTCCCAATGAAGTTTCTTCTAAATCAATATTTGTCACATTTGACAATCGTCCAGGGATATGTGATTTTAAGGAATCCGACTTTTGTCGGATTTTAAAACCAAAGAAACTTTTTGCATTATCAAATATAAATTTTCTTATTTTTTCTCCAATTTCCATTTGTTATCCTTTTGATCAACCAATATAAAGAAAAGGACAAGAATCAATACGCGGGAATAGGAAATCAAGTTGAGAGAGTAAATATTTAAATTTACATTCTTTTTGATCTCCTTTACATCTAATATTGAAAACTTCTAAGTAAAGAACATCAAGCAAAATTACAATCCAATTCTTGTAGGCAGCTCCCATATGGTACAAGGCTAAAATCGATTTTGCATATCTTAAAACCTCAAAAAGTTGTACTTTGGTTTGATCTGGGATACTAATGCTTCCGTCTTCTTTAGTACACGCAATGCGTAAAGATTCTATCTTAGTAAGGTTAATCCACATAATAAGATCGTCAAGTTCACTCATTTGTTAAGTTTGCTACTAACTAGGTTTTGTAACTTCAATTTCGACAACTTCTTGTGGTTCAAAGTGAATTATTCCTGCTGATTCCATTGATGCATGAATATAATCTCCGTCTGGGGATGCAAATTTTCTAAAGAATATTTCTGGCAACATTGGAACAAACATAACTTGTTCATTTGGTTCGTACAGTATAGGATTTTTTAGGCCCTTGAAGACAGCAGTTACAACACCATGATCTCTAAAAAGCGCTTCTTTTACTGTTACATATTGAGGTTCACTGTACAACTCTAGTAAAAGATGTGCATAATTGTGGGGAACTAAAAGTTGATATCTCCCATCAAGTTTTTCTTTGTACTTTTCTGATTCCCGTTTTGCAAGTGCTACTTTTTCATACAAAGTAAATCCATTAGTAAGTGTTTCAACAGTAACTTTACTCCTCCCCTTTAATGTCGCGATGCCCTCCATATTGATGTTTTTTTTACCAAAAATAACAGAATGATATGCATCTTTCATAAGGCCAAGCTCTAGATTAGCTTTTACTTCGTCTTCAGTTATAGTTCCATGCATGAGGTCTTTTAGAGAAATCCGTTGTACTGTATCAAATACGTGCATCTTGTAAGCCATTTCTTTGAAGAAAATGCTACTTCTTCCAATTTCATTACTATGATCACCAAAAGTTGCTGTGACATTGTGATCAACTGTTGCTTTTTTGATAATGTAATATCCCTGCCTTAGATCATTTCTATTGATTACTTTGTAAGGCATAAGTTCTTCAAGACCATTTCTTACAAGTTCTAATATATCTCCGCTGTAACTACCACTTGAATCTACAAAAATACTTCTACTCAAAATTTTCCTCCTATTATCTCATAATTTTTTGAGGTCTACGTAAATTTTCTACTGCCACTGGATTCATACTCTGGACCAATGTTTACATCAAGCAAAACAATTTTACTATTTTGTTCAAGACCAACATCTTTGATTCTGCCAACTTGAACACCCCCTTTTCCGTCTTTCACAAGTTTTCCTGCCTTCAAAAAAACATAGTCGCCAATTTTGGGAGTTGCAAAGGCATTATCTAACGTAACTGTTACTTCACCAGCACGTCTTACTGGAATTAGTTCACCCGGAGAGTAATTTTCATCTTCCAATAAAGATACACGCTCTTTTTTTAATGCAAACCCCCGAATAGGACCAACTCCAGCTGTTGCAGTTGCAGCTTTTACTAACACTTCTCCCATTTCGCTCGATCCACTTGAGTAAACTGGATCTCCAGGTCTAATCGGTGTGGACTCAACATCAACTATTGCAGTTTCAGTTTGATGGACACATGCTTTGTGGTCAACTCCCAAAACGAATTTTTTACAAATTTTTGTGAAATCGAAATCTGGCATTTACATCCTCCTTGAAGCATATAATTCGTTTTTGTATCTTTGTGCCAATGTATTATTGATTACTTGGCCTGCGAATCGATTTCTTGCATTTACCATTTGTTTGAATGCTGTAAGTTCTTGTACTAGCAAGCTTATGTTGTCGATTTGCGCATCAAGATCGCCTTCTTCGTCAATTCTAAAATTAATGTTGTACTTTTTTTTCATTGCATCCAAAAATGCAAGCTTAGCGTCTTTTACACTCAAAGCGTTTGCAAAAGGCGGAGTAATTTCATACTGCTCACAAGCTTTTTCAAGATTCGTCAAAACTTTGGAATCTTTGAATGCGTTGGCCTCAGCTTGTCTTTCAGCTTGTTTTCTAGCTTTTATAAAGTTACTTTCAGCCTCAGCGAGTCGTTTTTCAAAATCTTCTCGTGATATCATGTTCGGCAATTTTTTTGCATCAGACACTAATTTTTCATATTCTTCTGAAGATATTGTTACTAGTTCTTTGTCGTTTTTAGCCAAAGATTCAGAAATTGTAGCAGTATCTTCACTTACTTGTTCTTGCATATAACCTCCTTCTTTTTTAAAAAAAATTTATTTCTAAATTATTTGCAAATACTGATTCATTTCGTTTTGTATTTTTAGATACAAATCATCATTTTCCATCTCTTTAGCTTTACTTAAAAGTTCTACGTAAGTTGCTAAAGTTTTTGCGTGTTTTTCATCAATTTCAGCTTGTTCTTTTTGGCTAATTGGCTTAACTGGTTTGTAGCACCAGTTCGATTCTAATCCAAACTTGAAAAGCACCGCATTGATGAATGGTGTTACCATTAGTTTGCATATCTGCTCAATGTTTAGGTAAAAAATATCATAGTTGCCAACACTGCCTTCTCCAGACGGAGATATTGGGTATAGTATTTCTTTTGGAATTCCAGAATGAAGTGTTATGTCTGATACAATGATTTCAAAAGCATCTTTTAGTGGACTTACAGATCTTGTAACATTAGCAATATCATCTTCTCTTCCGAGTATCATCATTTTGTGGTTACTATCAAGAACCCCCTCAATATTTTTTTTGACTTCAGCCAGATCATATGCAGTCATATCCTTGACTGATGGTAGTGTTGCTGATTTTAGAAACGTGAAGTTGTTAACTCGTAAAAAGCCTACTGTTTCATTGAGCAGTGTATTCATAATATTGCTGCTTTTTTTTAGAGACTCGAAATTTAGGAAAGACGACTTCATGCTGATAATTCTACTTTCATGGATATTTTTTAGAAAATAAGAACCTTCATCAAGGACTTCGCCAAAGTTATAGCAACGGCATGGAAATCCTTTTTTTAGTGGTTTTTGTGGATCATCGGAGTCTGGAACCACTATGTAAAAATGGCTTTCTCCAGATAAGATTGCCGCATAGACCATTTTTTTGATCACAGCTCTAAAGTTATTATCAAATAATATTGAAAGTCCATCACCAACTTTGTGCTCAATGTCTCTGGAAGATGCAAAACCCGCGTAAATTTCGGCTACTTGGTGGGCAAGTCTTAATTGGTCTTGATGTGGTGTGTATTCGCTTACTGGAAATAGTTTAGTTTCTTTGTTTTTTTTGAAAAATTTCATTCCAAACATTTTTGATTCCTTTAGTGAAAAATAGATGCAGCGTTGAGAAATGCCGGGATGTAAGTCAAATCTTTTTGCATAACAAAATTTGTAACTTCGCTGTCTTCTGCACTAGATTCATCATAGTAATATTCAGTTTCGTTGAACTCTGAAATTACATCATTTGTTTCGGGTATGTTTACTACACTAAGATTAGCCGGTATCAAATAATCCGAGAGTGAATACAAATTTCGTTTTTTTGCAAGCAAAGTGCCTCTACCAAAACGAGAAAATACATATTTGAGTTCTTCTCTAGCAGCCGGAAGAACAAAAGTGCCCTTGAAATTGTTAATTTCAGCTTGATAATCAGCTTTTGATAGTAACACTTTGCTGCATGCGTTTGTAACAATTACAACTGGAAGATGCGAAATTCTTCCAACAAGAATTTCTAAAAAACAAATTCTATTTCCTTTGATATGTATTCCTGTGTAGTAGCTGCCATTAGCTCTGGAAATAATGTCGGGTCCACAAACATTAAATTTTTTGATTAATCTTGCAGTGCCAAAATCAAACTCTTCTCCCAAAACTTCAATTCTAAAACCAATATCATTTCCATGATATGCAAGTTTTTGTTTTTCAAGCCAAGCTTCAACATCTCCACCGTTCAAAAATGGGTTATCGCGATAAGTACTTTTGATAATACAAACAGCAGGATTGTCTTGATTTGCCAAATATCTTTTGTATAGCCAATGTGATTTGGGTACTGGATTGCTTGACATATAGATTCTGCCTCCTTGTTCTCTCATTGTAGGGATAAGCATTTCTATGTCATCGGAGCTAAACTGATTGGCTTCTTCTAGCCACAAGTCTTTGAAATGAGCATAAGATTTCAAATCTCTTGTGTCGTGTCCTCCTTCGAAAACAAAGGCTCGTTTTTTCCCAAAAATCAAACTTTTACTCTCAATTTTTGCTTTGCTTATATTGAAAAATTTTCTTAGGTTGTATCTACTCAAAAGTTCTAAAATTTCTTTGTGTATTGATTGTGTTGTTTTGTTTTTCTTTTTTCTGATTGCAAGTGTATCTCCTCCATCAGCACTAAATTTTCTTTCTAAATTAACGGTTGCAATATCATAAGTTTTACCAGTTCCTCTACTGGAGTAGTATATGAAAATTTCAGCATTAGGTTTTTCTTTGTAAGCATTAACGTATATTGGGAGTCGCCTTAGTCTCATAGCTCACCCTTGGTAATAATTTTGTTGATTTCTTCTTCAGTATAAGAACAACTTTTTACAAAGCCTGTGCTTGTATTATTTCCAATAATTAATTTTTCTTTGTTAATAATATCTAGTACTAAATCCTCAGCTTCGCTCATTTCAAAGACTGCAAAAAACATTCTAAACGCATGTAAACTTGTTGCTAACACATTACTGTTTGAAAATTCAAACATTTTGTTGACAAACAGTCTAAGCAAAGCTTGTTTGCTCGCGGCATTTGAATTTTGATTGTCTGTAGGAAGTTTTTCCGCTATTAATTTTTTCAAAAGTTCTTGGATTTCTAAATTATTCATAACCTTTCTCCTAAAGATCGTATCTGTAAAAAGATATGTAGCAGGTATTTTTGGGCTTTGTTTCTTTGTATTCATAGCTTTTCTCCGTAGAATTTGGAAACAAAAATTCTACAAAGGAGTACCACGTATTATGATCAACATCGATGACAAATCTGGTGGAGCCACTAGACCAATACCAGTCCTTATCACGTTGAATGGATTGTACATCCAATACCAACTTACCCTCGAAATTAATTTTACTGGTATCAATATAATGTCTATGTTTTGCAAAAGAGTCACTTTGTGTATCGCCCAAACTTCTAGAATTGCTTGAGTCATAATGTCTTAGGAATCGACCAGACAAATAGGGTGCATAAGATATTCCCAAAACTTTAGATGCATAGCAATTGCTTGGCAAACTTCTACCGTCTGGAATGCAAAACTTGTTTGTATTTGTAAATGTTTCAATTAATTTGCTTCTTGTAAGAATTGATCCTTCTTGTGCAAATTTAGCAGTTAAAGCGCCAACAGGTGTTTTTTCTAGAAAAAACAAAACCATATGCTCTAAATATTCACTAAGTGAATCTAATTTCGGTGCACTTTTAGTAATTTCATATTCTTTTCTGTTGTCAATACTTTTCCCATCACATACTGAAAAAGTAAGTTTATCTTTTAGTAGGATTGGCTCTCCAATAGATCCTTCGTATCCTAGCGAGTCTGCTTTATCTGCATTTCTAAATTGAATGCGAGTTTTGGTATTTTGCAGTCTTTTTTTGATTTCTACGTAGTCGCTTTGTGTAATCATTGATTTTACCTACCAATCGTATCTGTAGAATGAGATATAGCAGGTATTTTTTGGCCTAGTCTCATCACTACCTGTATATTCTGTATAAGAAGGGTAGCGCCATGATGTTATGCTATCGCCATAATTTATACCGGTAACAAAACTGGTGGAGCCACTAGACCAATTAGAATCTCTTCTAATGAAATTGTAATTACGTACAAGTGTTCCGCTCAGGCCATTTAAGTTGCTTGTGTCGATTTTATGGTCGTGCTTTTCTAAAGAGTCGCTTTGTGTATCACCCAAACTTCTTGAGCCGGAAGAGTCGGTGCTGCCACTAGGGTCGTAGTGCCGTAAAAATCTACCCGACAAATAGGGAGCATACGATATTCCAAATTTTTCTTTTACAAAACAATCATTGGGAAGACTTCTTCCATCTGGAATACAAAATTTTTTAGTATCTTCAAAAGCTTTTACCAGTTTGCTTCTTGACAATGAGCCTTCTTTGGCGAATTCTGTGGTTAAGAATCCGGGGTAAGTGTTTTCTAAACACCAGTTAACTAAATGTTCGAGATACTCGTCTAAATTTTCGCCAATAGGGGGTTTAATAGTCTTGTTTAGGGGGTAATATTTTCTATTAGTAGTGTCTTGACCATTGCAAATGGCAAATAATTCTTTATCCTTTACAACAATAGGCTCACCAAGTTTACCAACATAATTTTTTGCTTCTTCCATAGTCCCAACACCAAATTGAAATTTGATATTGTCGGCTTGAAGTCTTTTTTTGATTTCTTCGAAATCTTCATCACTTATCATCTAAGCGGCCTCCTGTTTGTCTTTAGTATTTTCCGTGTAAGTGCTAAGATCAAGTGTTCGTACCCCAGCAGTCGATTTTCTTGTCAAATTAAGTGCAAGTGTATTTTTTAAAAAAGTATCGCGTACGATTAAATCAAAAGCATGATTTTCAACTCCAACTTTATTTTCCGTGAAGGTGTTGTTACTTAGTCTTGCACTGGTAATGTCTACCAAGTGAAGAGCAGTACCAGTGTTTTTACTAAACTGAGTGTCAGTTATTTTCAAGCTTGAGAAGTTAGAAAGTCTGAGTGCATCGGTGTTGTTGCTAAATGAGCTTTCTCTAATTATTGCATTAAGTCCATTTGAAGCCGCTGCAGTTTTACTACCTTGAGCACTAACATTAATTAGTGTTAGATTGGAAACATCTTTAATGTCGAAGCTTTGATTTGTAGAATCAAAATTTACATCTTCAAGTAAAATTTTTTTTGTTTTTTTGAAATGCAATGCTTTGTTTAATGCGCATGTAAATGTAACATTTTTGATGTACACAAAGCTTGCATCTGTAACATAGACTGATGATCTGGCCTCTTCTTGCAATGAATATGATGAGCAGAGCACTACAACAGCGGGCTGTGTAAAGCTTTTGTCTTCTAGGTAAGGCGCCAGTTCTTCTTGATTTAGATCTCCTCCGTTAATGTAAAGCTCGCTCATTGGTTGTTGGCATATGTTGACTCCAGAAAGCCTGAATGATTTTTCTGATTCAAAAATATGTTTAGAAAAACCCGTGCTTCTTATGAAAACTTCGTCATCGCCTTCAATTTCTAAATTGTTTAGTTTTACTTGATCATAAATGTAAAAATCGCCTTTAAGTAACTTAATCTTGTTAAGTCCAGCTTGTTTTGCAAATTCAATCGAAACATTTAAAGTATTTTCGTCTTTAAACCCGGAGGCTTTAAATTGGTAAGTTTCGGGCCCATCATAATTAAACGGTGCAATAACAACTTTGTGCACCCCAGACAAATAGTCGCTTATTCCTATTTTAGTTGAAGTCGTAAGGTATTCGTAATGAGTGTAGTCGCCCCAGGTGATTCCTTCGTATTCGTAAAGTTTGATATCTAGATCGAAATTATTAATTTTTTTTGAAAGTATAAGGAAAAAATGATCAATCCCAATATTGTCAAGTCTAAGTTTGACAAAATCGGTTATATTTAGATTTTGCATTGACCTAAAATTAACAATAGTGTGTCCTTTGACACGTAAGTTTGTTAGGAATTCAAAAAGTCTTACTGCGGATTCTTCGGAAAAAATGAACCTGGTTGTGTATTCAAACTTTTTAGAGTAAAAATCATCAGCATTGTCGGTTTGGAGTACATTTTGAGCTATTGTGTAGAAAACATCTCCGTAGATATCAAAGTGGTAAATATATTTGGAGCCTTGACTACTAGAAGTGTTTCTAAACCAAAGCTTAGCCTTTGTTGGAAAATATTCTTTATTTTCAAGCTTGATGGAGGAGTCGGCACTAAACCTTGCTTCAAGGTTATGAGTTGAGATTATTGCTAAATGTTCATTTATGGCGTAGTGGTCGTGCCAAACTTCACGCCTTTTGAAATCCCATTTGTAAACTGTGTCTAGCCAACTAGGATCATATTCTTGGAAAACACTGCTTCCGATTTTGTCTGCAAAGTCGGGGTACACTACGCCTTTTTGAAGAACTGCAACGTAAAGTTTGCCATCATTACCAGCAACATTGATTGGGGCCGAGTACAGTGGTCGTTTTTTGGACATTGCTTCTTCTTTTCTTTGGAATTTGCCCTCTCTCCAAATAACTTTAGTTGAATCGTAGCTACTGGAGCTACTTTTTGACATAACATAACTTTCAGCATCCACAGTACAAATTTCAATTTCTTTAGTAATAACTTCGCTTTTCCAAATTGGAAGTATTTGTAGTTTGCCGACTGAAGAGAAAGTGTATGCGTATCCGAATTCATACAACAAGGCTTGCAAAATAGTTTCTACATCTTCTCCAGAATCAATGATTACAGCGGGGACTTTGTCAAGTATTGCTTCGCTAGCATCATCATCAATAAGGTCTTTTAGTTTAGTTTTTTCTATTATTAGGTGGACAAGTGAGAGCTCTTTTGCCAAAGGATTGTATACAAAAAGCCAGTCTGGTGAAAAATTGATTGGGAATTGAACTGGATTTTCGAACGCAATCTTTAGTAGGCTAGAGTAGTCGTTAACTGTGAATGATACACTTTTGGTGCTATTGAACAGATCTCTGCTGAAAAATTTTTCTAGAATTCCCCTAAAAACGGGGTTATTCTTATCATTTACTTTTACGAAAATGTCTTCGTTTCTGAAGAATAAGAAATTCAAAAATTCTTCTGATAGGCCGCTTACACTAAAGCTGAACGTGCTTGCTGCTGTTTTTAGGCTTGGATCAACTATTTTTTCTTCTAGAACAATGCTTGTAGTGTCAACAAAAGGGGTAAGTTCAAAAATTTGACCCTCGTCCGTGTAGAATACAATGTCAAGCCCCAAAGAAGTACAATCTTCTGTTGTATCTTCTTTGGGGCTTGATATTTCTGCAGTTTCGTTTTCTGAATTTTCGTCAGCAATTTCCGGACTTTTCAAATTAATTTCTTGAACTACATCCACTTGATCTTGCAATTTACCGTACCTTACCTTCTGCTATATTTTTTGTAGCAATCGAATACAATAGGTTCAGTTTTTTCTATGTATCGTTTATAGTATGCGATTCGATTTTTTAAGATATTGGTGTCATCGGGTTCATTTTCGTCGTCAACCACAGGATTAAAATTTTCAAAAATGGGGAACTTTTCACCAGCGTAGTACTTGTTAACATAGGCTTTTACAGACAAAAGCCAAACATTCAAAGAAGTTGCGTATCTAAAAAGTTCCGCCTCATCAGCAATTAAGCTTGAAATATCTTCTTTATTTATTAATGTTGGGTTTTTAGGAATCGATGGTATTGATTCACAAGAAAGTAGTAGTAAGAGTACCCAAAAAATACCTATGAAATTAATTTTTGTTTTAAATTTTTGCATTGTTAATTCCCCTTAACTTGGTTTTGTAAATTATTTAGCATTTTTTTTGTAACTTCGTCTCGAAGCTTGATGAGTTTTCTGTATTCGCAAAAGCTACCTCCAGAATTTCTGTAAGCCTCACAAGCTTGTATTGAAAGCTCAATGGTGTCTTTTAGTCGCTTGTCAATTTGCTCAACAGCAGCTTTGTCCTCATTGCTTTTTTCGATTTTGTCTTTTAAAAAAAACACTAACCTTAAAAGTGAGCTTGTGAAGGCCATTCCTTCGTTCACTATGTCTAATTTTTCTCTACCAAAAGAGCTTTCAAACCCTTTTAGGAGTGTATTTTTTACATCCACTGCGTCTAGCAGCTCATGAATATTTTTTACTGCGTTCATTACGCTACCTCCAAATTGTTTCTAAATTTTGCATTGTAGAATTCTAGTCTGTTTTTTACGCGCTGTACTATTGCTTTGTTTTGAATTTTGTGAAAACTCTTAGCGAATCTATGTACCCGTTAGAAACGGCCTTAGAATTGCCAAGTGAATCCCAAATTACGGTTTTTCTGTCGTTTGCCACAATTACAAAATGGTAAAAATTAGAACTTTCGTCTTTGTACTTTGCAATCAAAATATCCGATTCTAAAGGCACGTAAGAATTCGGATAATGTTTTTCATCAAAGTAGATATCTTCGTCAATACCTAAGTTTGCAAATATTGCGTTTGGAGAATTTACAAACGCATTGTCACCCCTTAGACAGCCTTTACTTACAAGTCCCTTGAAAAGTAAATCAATCTCAAAGCAATCTAAACATTTTTCGACGTTGTTTTTGATTTCTTTTACTACAAAGCCAACAAACAAAATGCAAAGGAAATAACACCCAAATTTAGAGATAATTTCGTTTTGTTCTTTGAATTTCATTTGCAAAGGCACCGCAAGTCTGTAAATTTCGACTTCCTTGAAAGTCACTTTGTTGAACTTTTTGAATTGCTCTGCACTTTCTAGTAATTCTGATTTGTACTTTTTTATGAAATAATCTTTCAAAAGATTATATAAAAAATTATATATACTTAAAAACATTTTGTTATTCATTTAGCTTTTCCAATTTCATTGATCTTAGTTGTTCTCTTAGAATTTCTTCTACTTTAATTTTTTCTTTTACGAGAATATTTCTAATTTCTTGTGCTAAGTTTTCTTTGTTTACAGTGTTGATGAAATCCGTAGTTCTTTTTAGATCTTCTTTTACTGAATTTTTCATTTCTTCGAATTCGGTTTTAATTTTAGCGCTATAATAATTCTCAAGTTCTTTGAAAACTTCTTTCTTAACAGCTTTGTAGTAATTCTCAAGTTCTTTGAAAACTTCAGCCTTGACGACCTTAGCTGCTTGAGTTTTGATGTCTGCTAGAAGTCCTTTAAAAGCGTATGTACCAATTCCAGAAATTGATATTATTAGCATGGCTATGATACTGCTTACAATATTTACTTTCTTTAGTTTTGCCATATACCCTCCATCAGATTTCAATTTTTTTTACAAAAAAAAATCATATTTCACCCACTTTGCACGCGTGTACAAAATAAATAAAACATGACTTAGCTAATTCAGACTATTGAGTCCAAATTATCTAATAGTGCTTTCACAGTATTAGATTTTGTAAATTGTATAACTTTTTTGTTAAAAATCAAATTATTTTGTTTTTTTTTTGAAAAAACCAAAATTTGTTGTACAATATTTTCGTAAGAGGATTTTTCATAAAATTACCTCCACAGGATTTTGACTTTATTATATATGAAGAAAGAAAAGAAAAGTCTAGTCGCAAGTGCAACCAGACTTTCACCCTTTCATCACTAGTGATGAATCGGTTTTCATAATACAATCATGAAAAATATTTTATTAGAAAAAGCTAATTTAGACAAATCCAATTCACAAAACTTGCTTATTAAGTTAGTGGAAAATAATCATAAAAAGACTTGTACGGATACTGTAAAAGTATCCTACGTCGAGTCTTTGATCAAAAAAATGTGCGTAAACCCATACAAAAGGATGCTGAAAGTCTACTGGGCAATCAGTGTTAAAAATAAAGACTACAAAAAAACATTCGGGATTGAGTGTTATTCGGCTTGTGACATTTACAGAATTGTAGCAAAACTTCTAGAAAAAGATGGAAAAAGAGTTGTTTGTAATCGTACTGTCCAGCGAGACATTAAGATTCTAAATGATCTTGGCCTAATTCAAACCGTACTCCGAAAATTTGGAAAACACAAAACCGGTCATGGAAGTGTTGCACATTATATTCAAAACATGCAATTTGTAGCCTGCCACAAAGAAATAATTTGGGAATATTTCGTATCTTTACTTGAAGAAAAACTTGCAAACAAAAAAATAGTAGGCGACTTCGACTGGAACATTCAAAATGCGGTGTTCAAAGTTTCTAAATTCCAAAATATCCAAAACAAATTTCAAAATCATACTAAGAATACCACATCCTTTAGGTTTGTTGACAACAAGGTTTCAGAAAAAAATTCCTATGGGACTTTTGAACAATCATGTGACATTACTTTACACAGTCAACACAGTAAAAGTCGTGTCAATACTATGTCGCCTCATGAGTCGCCGCCTGTTATTAATAAAGCTAATATAAGTAATATTAAGTATAAGAATTCAAAGAATTCTTATACTAAATCAAAAATTCTAAAAAACAATATTAATTTTGGAAAAAAAGACGTAGAGTCTCGACTTATTCAAAGAGACATTCCAAAAGATTTCCTTTACAGAGTAAAAGATCTTAGTAATAATGAATCAACTTACAAAAATGCGCTTAATAATTTGGAAACGGTTCTAGATGATCATCAAGATGTCAAAGTAAAGTATATACTCGAGCATTTCTTAGAACAATTTTCTGAATATCGTTATAAGATTTGGATGATGATGAAGCGTAATGATGGGGTTATTAGTGATTATTATCTAATTTGGAAAGATCGATTCACAGAATTTGTAAGTAAAAAGGTTGAGCTTAATGATTATGTGAAAAAAGTGCTTGCAATAGAAGCTAAAGAGAGAGAAAATCGTAGTAGAGAGCGTTTAGAGAGATCGAAGAATAACCAAGTTCAGTCTGATAAACAAATACCAAATTCGGCGGTGAATCAACAGCAATATAATGTAAATAGGGGCGCGCCGCCGCAGCTTCAGCAGTCGCAACAGCTGCCTCATAGAAGAATTTACGAAAGAGAAAATACAAAAGGCATTGTTAAGGATTCTTCGGGGTTCAAGTCTCTCAAAGGCCTTACACTTGATAGTTTGGGAATTAGTAAAAAAGAGTAATTTGAGCCTATTTGGCTTTAGGAGGTAAAATGAAAATAAGAATGAAACATTTAGTAAGAAGACTACTTTACTTTAGAAGGGACAAAATTTGGCATGTTTACATGAGCACGGAAATTCAAAACAAAGCTAAGGACAAAACCATTACCAATTTTCCCCATTTGAAACCAGAAGATTTGGACTACGAGTACGTTTGCAAGTTCTTGGATGAGTGGATTCAGAAGAAATACAACGCCAAACTGGGATTTACTATTGAGAAGGTAGATGGTCTTGAATATATTTGTAAGGCAAAAAGATATGCTAGTCTTAAGAAGATATTAGCCAAAATTTTCAAAGATTACAAAGATATATTTCTTGGTAGGTTGCAGAAGGCTCCTGGTGTTGTGCGGCAGTTCCCGGATCGGGAGTCAAGGGGCAAGGTGGAAGTTAGAAAGGAGTGATGTATTAATTTTAGGATAAAAAGGGTAGTAAAAAGCCCAGTAAAAACACCAACTAAAAAAAAGGTTGTTGTAACTACTAAAAATCAAATACCTTTTCATAATCATACTTTTTTTAAAAAAGAGATTTTGGAGGGTAAGGTTATGTATCATACAAGATTGATGAATGTTTTGTGGGCTTGGAGAGCCAGCAAAAAAATGTTTGCAATTTTCTTTGCCAATACGTTGAACAAAGAGAAAAAGGCGGTTTACTTGTACCCGGTTAAAGAGGGTGATGTGTTTTACGGGATTTTTTATGGATACAAAAGAATCAAGGGAAATAGGTTTTTCACCGATTATGCGTCTGTTTGTAGATTTTCTAAAAAAAATTTCAAAACCTTCAATAAGGCTTATTACCTTGAATTTAGGTTTAAAACGGGAAGTGTGTTTATGTATGTTCATACTATATCTTATTTCGTTGACGGCCGGAATATTCGGTCTATTAGAAAATTGTATAAGAAAATTTTGAAGTTAGAACAAGAAGTGTTCAAGTTTTACTCCAAAGATTTACAGCCCGAAGGAATTATTACTAATTGGGTTGCAAAAATCAAGCAAAAAAGGGAAGAAAGGCTAGCTCAAATTGGTAATCTGATCAATCCCCCACCCCATCTGCGTGTAAGCAGTCGATTTCGTAAGTTTTGAAAATTTGCTATTATTTGGCTGTAATTTGTGCTATACTACACTTAGTAAGTGAGAAATTATGGAATTAGTATCAACAATCAATATTACTGAAGAACAAATATATAAAGAGTTCCTTAGACTAGGAATGGAGCAACTAATAGCACAAGATTTATCTAAAAGATATTACCACAATAAGCTTACGTATAGAGATTTAGAAAATTTAGAAAAACAATTTGGAATAAAGTTAGAAAATCTTGAGTTCAAGATTGATACTGTTAAAAATGAACTCAATACAAAGATTGATACTGTAGAAAAGAATTTACAAAAAGACATAGCTAACTTAGATGCTAAGATTGATACTGTTAAAAATGAACTCAATACAAAGATTGATACTGTAGAAAAGAATTTACAAAAAGACATAGCTAACTTAGATGCTAAGATTGATACTGTAGAAAAGAATTTGCAAAAAGACATGTCTAATTTGGAGCAAAATCTTAAAAAAGAGATGCAAACCAATAATCAATTATTATTAGAAAAAATTGAAACCAATAATCAATTATTATTAGAAAAAATTGAAACCAATAATCAATTATTATTAGAAAAATTTAAGGTGAGTAATAGAATAATAACCATTGCGGCAATAGTAGTAATTCCTATTGCGATATCTATTCTAGTTCCTTATGTTGTGTCTCTGATTGGCAGCCATTTGAATTAGCTTGCAAAGAATTTTCCACTCCGATTAATTTAAAATATTAATTAATTAAAAAGATTTTAGATATAATTCGTTTTTGTAATTTACAAGTATTTTTGTAAATGCCTAATTTTCTTAATTTAGCATTAATGTATAATTTTAGATTATGCAAATTTTTGCAAGATTCCTTTTCAGTGAAAAAATTCGAAATCAGATTAATAATTGTAAGTTTGGTTCCAGTAGAACTGTTTAGATAATGATTTAGATTGCTTTGATTGAGCTTTAGAGGTGCAAATGATTTAATGTAATTGAGTTTTTGTGATAGATTTAATATACAAGGTGTTTTAACTAACAAAAAGTTTTGTGAGTTAGAGTTATATGTAATTTCGTTTAGAGTTTCTTTTGACTTTGCAATCAAAGAGTAAATAATTTTCAGTTGTTTAGCAGTAATCCCAAAACCAAATATATTGTTTGCCACATAATTAATTCTACGTGCATCAATAGATAGTAATCTATTTTTGTCTAAATTTTCAATACATCTGGAAATTTCATTAGAGCAAATTAGAGAATATGTTTCAATTTGTAAACCGTTATCCAATGCATAAGAAAGTATATCGGATTTGAAATTGTAAGGAGTTTTGATATTTTGATTTTTTAGATGAGCTAATGAAATTCCAGAAGCCATAATAATTCCAAGTAATTGGTGAGTAGTGCTAGTAGAATTGATAAGATGTTTGCTAATTAGAATAAATTCATCCGGATTTATTCTGTAAAAATTTTTCTGTTTAACAGATTTTCTTTTAAAAAAGAACTTGAATAAAGACATACAAACATTATACACTTTTATTTAAAAATTGCAAAAATTAAAGTTTTATTATTTCGGGTTAAAGTTTTATCATTTTAAAAAATTCTAGTTAAAGTTTTATTATTTTGGGTTAAAGTTTTGCTGCTTGGTGGGTATAGTTTTGGCTATTTAGGTTAATCTTTAGAGTGGAAATATCTATACTAATTAAAAATTATATATATAATTTTTAATTAGTATAGATATTTCCACTCTAAAGATTAA
>NZ_CP018750.1 GCF_001922545.1 Borreliella garinii
GATGCGCCTTGAGTTACGCTATAAGCAATAAGTATACTATATAACTTTTTATTATAAATAAAAAGGTCTTTAATCAAATTAATATTGTTATTAAAATTGGATTCAGCAACGTAAATATAAGCACTATTTTTTACATCATCCAAACTTTCAAAATCAGATGCACTATATAAATGTTTGTAGTCTTTTATTTTAAAATTTGCAATCTTCAATTCAGGATAATTCATCAAAGATGTTAAAGTAGTTAAATTTATTTTATCTTTTTCTGGTATTTTAACCAAAGAAATCGTTGAACAACCACAAAGCAATAAAAAATAAACAGGAATTAAAAACTTCTTCATTTAATGCTTTAATTGTATGCTTTTAGCAAAATAAAGTAAAGTAAAGTAAAGTAAATAAAAATATATAAATATTTTGATATAATGTAAAAATAAACTTGAAAAGGATGTAAAATGAGTTATTATACGCTAAGCAAAATATTTTTATATTCTGGATACCTTGTTATTGGATTTTTGTCTTTTACAATTTTCAATAAAAATTTACGAAATAAAATCAAAAATAAATTAAAAAACTTATATTTTTTATATTATTTAACTTTTTTTACTCTTTTTATTCTCAGCTCAAATTTATCTTATTACTTCACTGAAAAGCAATTATTGGAAAATTTTAATATTTTTGAAAAAGAATTTTTTGAAATACATAAAATAAACGAACAATTTTTTCAAAAATACCTACTAAATTTCCCAGTACCAATAAGAATGGAATTAATGTCAAAATTTGATCCAATATATACAGTGTTTAATGCTAGTTTTGAAAAATACGCTAAAAACATCGGCAAAAGTTCTTATGAAATTCAAACAAATTATAAAAATTACGTCAAAGCAACAAATTCAGAAATTAAACAAAAAATAGAACAAATAAAAGAAAATATTACTCCTACTTATAATAAGTATAAATTACCTATTCTAAATGGAGAAAATACAGAAATAAGTATCGATAAGAATGGGAATATTATTCCTGTTATAAGGAATACAAACGGACAAATAACAGAATTGCTGTTTTACGATCAAAATTACAATTTAATTCCCTTTAAAAAATTTGAAAGCCACACAGTTAGATTCGATCTAATCCAAGAAACTAAAAATATACACTTCAAAGAGCTAATAAATGTTTACTATTTAAATGAAAAGAATATTATCACTCCCATAGAATATTATAAAAATAATATAGAGCTTAGCCCTTATTACATAGACTTACAAGAGAATAAAGACAATTTTCTTAAGACAATAAAAATCAAAAAAGAGTATGGCTTATACATTGAAAAAAAAAAGCAACTACAACATTTAACTGAAAATGATAAACTTGATGATTTTAAAGAATTTTTAGCAAAAAATAATAATATTATTTCATTAAATACAATATTTTCTAATGGTAATCCAATATTTACTTATGCCATAAATGTAAAAGCAAAAAGTATTATAAATTATTTAATAACAAAAGAATTTAATATCAATTTAACAAATCAAAGCTCTCAAACAGCTCTTCATAATGCCATAATTCAAAAATATGAATTAAAATTTATTAAATCACTTATTAAAAAAGGTGCTAATCCAAATATCAGAGATATAGACAATAAACTACCTATAGATTACTCTGATAAAACTGGTGAAATCTATAAATATTTAATGGGCATTTAGATGTTGTCATGCTAATTAAATTAGCATGACAACATCATTCTAAGCTAAATTGATCCGATTTATTAAGCTCTAAATTTAACTTGAAGTAATTGTAATGTGAATAGAGACTACAACCAATACTTTAATAATAAAAAGTATGAAATTAAATTGAAAACAATCTTTACACTGTTTAGAAATACAAAAGTTTCTAAACAGCAATTTAATATAGTATTATTTATCAATACCAATATTTACAAGATTGAAAAATATTGTTAAGATATTAAACGTATTATTCAAATTAATTATTTTAATTAATTAATTTGCACTTAATAAAAAGGGGAAAATTATGTCAACATCATCCGCATCTATATCTATATTTACAATATTGCAAAAAGTAGGAAAAGCCTTCATGCTTCCTATAGCACTTTTACCAGCAGCTGGAATTTTATTGGGAATCGGAGGCGCATTTACTAATGAGACAATGATTCAGGCTTATGGATTAGAAGAAATCCTTGGAAAAGGAAGTGTAGCAAACTCAATACTTTATCTTATGAAATATACAGGAGAAGTAATTTTTGCTAACTTACCTTTAATGTTTGCAGCAGCAATTCCAATCGGACTTGCTAAAGTAGAAAAAGGAACAGCTGCTTTAGCAGGAGTAGTCGGCTTTTTAGTTATGCATCAAACTATAAATGGAATCTTGTACATACAAGGAATCACACCAGAAAGTGCAAGCTTAAAAGCACTATTGGAATTAGGAATGCCTGAAACAGCTGCAACTGCCAAAAGTCAGGAATATACAAGTGTACTTGGAATATTCTCTCTTCAAATGAGCGTAATGGGAGGACTTATAGCAGGATTTGTTGCTGTCTTTCTTCATAACAGATTCTATAATATTCAATTACCCACATTTTTAGCATTTTTTGGAGGCACAAGATTTGTGCCAATCGTAACCACAATGACAATGTTTATTGTAGGAATATTTTTAACATTTATTTGGCCTTTTATCCAAGGTGCAATGACTTCGTTTGGAAGCATTGTAGAACAATCCGGGCTTTTTGGAACATTTGCATATGGAGCAATAAAAAGGTCTTTAATTCCATTTGGACTTCACCATATATTTTATTTGCCATTTTGGCAAACAGCTGTTGGTGGGGCAATGGAAATAAATGGAGAACTCATATCAGGAGCACAAAATATATTTTTCAAACAACTTGCAGATCCCAATACTATACATTTTGAAGTTGCAAAGGGAACAAGGTTTTTTAGCGGAGAATTTGTTGTTATGATTTTTGGACTACCTGGGGCTGCACTTGCTATGTACCATACATCAAAGCCTGAAAATAAAAAAAACGTAGCTTCATTGCTAATATCTGCTAGCTTTACATCAATGTTAACAGGAATTACAGAACCTCTTGAATTTGCATTCCTTTTCGCAGCACCAGCACTTTATTACTTTATATATGTTCCTCTTTTTGGATTGGCATATCTTTTAACACATCTCTTAAACGTAGGAGTTGGACTAACATTTTCTGGAGGATTTATAGATATGTTTCTATTTGGAATACTTCAGGGGAATAGTAAAACAAATTGGATAGCAATTCCTATCTTAGGAATCTTCTACTTTATTGGATTTTACTTTATATTTAAATTTGCAATCATGAAATTCAATCTTAAAACAATAGGAAGAGAAGATGAAGAAATGGAAAAAGATGAAATAAGTTTGGAAAAAACAAATTTATCAGAAACTGCTTCAAAGGTATTAGAGGGTCTTGGAGGAAAAGATAATATTACATATATTGACGCATGTGCATCAAGACTAAGAGTTAATCTAAAACAAATAGAATTAATCAAATCAGATGCCTATTTCAAACATCTGGGTGCTAGTGGAATATTAAAAAAAGGGAATAGTGTCCAAATTGTATTTGGAGGATTATCCGATAACATAAAAATGGAAATCGACAAGCTTATGTAAAATTTTTAAAAAAATATAAAAACAACTAATCCAATAGGAAAATTTTAAAATTTTCCTATTGGATAGATTTTATACAAAGAGGCAATAATGTATAAACAACAATATTTGATTTCTGGTAAAGTACAAGGTGTTGGTTTTAGGTTTTTTACAGAGCAAATAGCAAATAATATGAAACTAAAAGGGTTTGTAAAAAATCTAAACGATGGAAGGGTAGAAATTGTAGCTTTCTTTAACACTAACGAACAAATGAAAAAATTTGAAAAATTATTAAAAAATGGGAATAAGTACTCAAACATTGAAAATATTGAAAAAAAAACTTTAGATGAAAACTATCCTTTTCAATTTAATAGCTTTAAAATTTATTATTAGGATTTAATTCTCGTTTAATAAGTGCCTTAACTTTTTTGGTCCTTAGTTTAATATTGCTCATATCAGAATTGTTCTTCTTGGAGCAAGACACAGCAGATCTAAAAAAATGTTCAACTTTAAATTTCAAAAATTCTAAAGACTTCCTGTTTCTGCAAAAAATATTCAAATTGCCATCAGAAAATTTAATATCAAGACCACAATTACAATCTGTTTTTAAAAATCTACATGAAATAAAACTACCATTTGAACCATTCCTATTAAAAAGAATAAAATATTTTTTACCTCTTTTGGCATCTTTAAAATAAATTTTAAGCCAATCTCCTGCTGGCTTAACTGAAGCTAGCTTATCATAAAGATAAGAAATGTAAATCGTTCTATTGTCATTAGATTTTAAAATTTTTTTAAAGAAATAACGAAGACCTATTTTCATATCAATTATATAATAATATATTATTAATAAAATATTTCCTAATATTCTCTAGATGTATTAACAATAACTAAAATTTAAAAAAGCAAAAACTATAGTTTATAATTAAAAATTATTGATAAGTATTCTGTAAGTTTTATGTAGTTATAATTGTATCCATATGTTGCTTTAAAAGCTTTGCGAATTTTAACATTCAATCCTCTAACCATTGCCAAAGTATCTAAATTATCCTTCAACATTAAATTTTTAATTACAATCAACGTTTTAATATAATTATCATCAATGATACTATGTTCTTTTATCAAGCTTTCTAAACGATCCATTGTAAGCGTAGAATAGGTGGCTTTACGTCTAACATATGTATAAATTCTTTGATTAAGTAATTTTAACAAGTTGTTGTCTGCCTTATCATTTAAATTATCTAAAACATACCTATTATAATGAAAAGCTGTTGTTATATCGTTTGGTTCGTGCCCTAAAACTTTTGTTATCCAATAATTCATTTCCATATTTTTAGGCGCAAATGCAAGATAAGAAAATTTACAATAAATAGCTCTACAAAAATAAACAGATTCTTCAGGGGCAAAAATATTATTAAAAATTTGACGAAACAATCTATTATAACTGTATGAAAGATTTGAAGAGATTAACTCTTTAGTAAGATTCTCGGTTTGTTCCATGTAGCGTATTTCTTTTATAGAATTAATTATTAATTCGGGATCTGCAAAAACTGGAAAAACAACTTCATTAATAATATTATTCTCTCTCTTTTTTGCAATAAACTCCATACGAATATGATTTTTATCTGCAATATAAAATTGAGAAAGTTTCATTACTTCAACAGGACGACGTCCTATTGCCATTAAAACTCCATAAAATTTCAATCTAATATCTCGGTTTTGATTTAATAAGAGCTTAATTATTTCAATATAGGTATTTAAATTGATTTTAACAAATATCTGTTCTTTCCTATAGCTATTGATTTTTTCAATTTTATATTTATGAGCATAATCATTTAACCATTTTGGAGTTACAAACAAATCTATAAAATATTGAAAATAGGGCTTCTCGTTATTAATTTGATTTAAAAACATTAACTCTTCTATTTTCCCCAGGTCTTTAATTCCTATATTTTTTAACTCTTTTATTTTTTTTGATTTCCAAAAAAATAAAAAAGTATTATCTCTTTTAATCTTTTCAATTACTGAAAGATTAATATATTCTTTAATTATTTTACGAGTTTTTGAAAGATTTAATATTATTGAACGATTTGTGAATTTATCTTTTCTAAAAAGAATGGCTTTGTGTTTGTCTGCAAGAATTTTTATTTTTTCTTTCAATTTTAAATACGAAAGTTCATTATTGAGATATCTATTATATAGAATTTCTAATTCTTTTCTAAATATTTCAAAATCATTTTTTATCTTCACTTTTGGGGACATATTAATTCAATTATACCAAGTTTAAAATTTTTTAACTAAGTAAAAAATTTCTAATTTTTAAAAAAAAACCTATATATTAAGTTAAATCATGCAATATTGTATTAGACTTCATAAAAATCACCAAAAAGATGTTCTATTTATACTAGCCAATCTTTTTATTGATTTAAAATACAAATAAATAAAATTTAAATAAATTTTTTTATTGACTAAAAAAGAGCTATTTATAAATAGCTCTCTGATATTTTTATCACAAGTTTTGCAATACCAATTCAAAAGGGTTTGCTATTTTTTTTCCTGCAAAAGCAGAACCTTATCATATGCTTTTATAAAGGGTAAATACATAAATACCGAAATAATCAATAGTAATAAAACCAGAACAAAAGATTTAAAATCAAGACCTGTAGACAAAAAAGCAGCAATAGGAGCAGGGGTTGTCCATGGAGTTAAGGTTCTAACTCTTTCAATAATTCCAAAATTAGTAAGAGTATATGCGACAATTATATTAAACATAGGAATAAGTAAAAAAGGAATACCTAGTATAGGATTTAAAACTATTGGTGCCCCAAACATAATAGGCTCATTGATATTAAAAAGACCAGGAGCAAATGAAAGTCTACCTATGGCCTTTAGATGTTGAGATTTACTAAGCATCATTGCAATAACAAGGCCTAAAGTTGAACCAGCACCACCAATATATACAAACGAATCAAGAAATCCACCCGCTAAAATATGAGGAAGTGGAATATTGTCAGAAAGAGCTCTAATATTAGAATCAAGGTTTGTCAGAATTATAGGATTAAGCAAAGCAACAATAACATTGGTACCATGAAGACCACAAAACCATAACATATGAACGATAAAAGAAATCATTAAAGTCCCAACTAAAGTATCGCTAATTCGTAAAACAGGCCTAAACATGCTCATAATTATTTCGGGGAAAAGGCTGCCTGCTAAACTTTGAATAGCAATATTCACACTTTGAGCCACAATGGAAAGTACCACAACAGGAACTAAAGCTTCAAAAGATTTTAAAACAGCAGGCGGAACAGACTCTGGAAGTTTAATTGCCATATTTCTTTGAACTAAAAATTTATAAACTTCAACAGAAAAAATAGCAGAAATAATAGCTGTAAATACTCCTTGAGCGCTAAAATATCTTGCATCAATTACAGGAAACCATGAATTAGGCTGGATCCCCCATTTAGCAGCATCGCCTCCGTAAGGTATCCAATCTGATTGCCCAGCTAAAATTAAAAATGTATAAAGAGACAGGAATCCTCCTGTAATTCCACTAAGTTTATAATGATTAGACAAGTTGTAACCAATACCAAAAACAACAAATATGGACATAATCCCCATACTTACATAAAATGGCTGAACAAGATTTCCTTTATATTTAGCCATTAAATCAACATACCACTGCTGATATAACAATGTTGTAGAATCTGTAAAGGGTAAATTAACTAAAAGTAAAATAAAAGAACCAACTATCAAAAAGGGCATAGAAAAAGTAAAACCATCTCTTAAAGCAATTAAATATCTATTTGAACCAATTTTACTAGCAATAGGAACTAAAGTAGTTTCAATAAAATTTTGAAAATTCATGAAAACCATCCTCCAATAAAAAATAATTAAAAATTATAATTAATATAAAATTAATTAATATAATTATATCAAAATCCTTATAAGATATATTTAAAATAAAATTATTTATGTTTAATATATCTTATAATATAATATATTATAAGATATATTATATTATAAGATTTATTAAACAATATTAATTATTGTTTAATAAATAAAAGGAGAAAATCTTATACATGAATAAAAAAATATACAGCTTAGAAGAATTAATAGATAAAATAAGCATGCCTGTTGTAGCTTACGCTGGTGAAGCTAAAAGCTTTCTAAGAGAAGCTTTGGAATACGCTAAAAACAAAGACTATGAAAAAGCAGATCTTAGCATACAAGAAAGTAGAAACTCTATTGCAAAGGCTCATGAAGCACATAGGGAAATAATACAGCAATCAGCCACTAATCCAAGCTCTGTTAAGCCGCCTTTTATTTTAATTCATGCCGAAGATCATTTAATGTCTGCAATTTCAGAATTAAGCATTTTTGAAGAATTAATTAATGTTTACAAAATAATAAATGAAATAAAAAAACAGGAGAAAATATGAACATATTACTTGTATGTGGAGCTGGAATGTCCACAAGTATGCTGGTACAAAGAATTGAAAAATATGCCAAAGCAAACAATATAAATGCAAAAATTGAAGCTATTGCTGAGACACGACTTAGCGAAGTTATTGACCGCTTTGATGTTGTTTTACTTGCCCCACAGTCAAGATTCAATAAAAACAGACTTGAAGAAATAACAAAGCCCAAAGGAATTCCAATCGAAATAATTAACACAATCGATTATGGAACAATGAATGGAGAAAAAGTATTACAACTTGCAATTAATGCACTCAAGAATAAAAGTTCTTTT
The DNA here is from genome assembly GCF_001922545.1 of Borreliella garinii. Classification (NCBI taxonomy): domain Bacteria; kingdom Pseudomonadati; phylum Spirochaetota; class Spirochaetia; order Spirochaetales; family Borreliaceae; genus Borreliella; species Borreliella garinii. The sequence goes on from NZ_CP018750.1 coordinate 8,378, forward strand.
TAAAGAAGGTTAAAATGAAAGAAATTGGAATATCCATATACCCTAATGTAAGTCCTAAAAATAAAATTATCGAATATCTTGAGAAAAGTGCTCATTTTGGATTTACTCAAGTATTTACCTCTTTACTCTATATTAACGGAAATGAATTTAACATATTCAAAGAATTACTGAATATTGCAAATAAGAACGGGATGAAGCCTATTATTGACGTAAGTCCCAAAATTTTCAAAGAATTGGAAATTGATCTTTCAAATCTCAGAAATTGTCCAAAACTAGATTATTTTAAAAAACTTGGTGCTTGGGCAATTAGATTAGACAATACATTTACAGGCATTGAAGAATCATTAATGACTTTTAACGATTCTGACCTTAAGATTCAACTTAATATAAGTAATATAAATAAACATATTGACACAATAATGTATTTTAAGCCTAATATAAAAAATTTGCTTGGATGTCATAATTTTTATCCCCACAAATATACAGGACTTTCAAGAACTTTCTTTAAAGAAACAACAAAAATATTCAAACATTATTCAATCCCAACAGCCGCATTTATTAGTTCTAGCAATGCAGAAGAGTGCGCACGAGGAAAAGAAAAAGAAGGTGTGCCTACGCTAGAATCACACAGGTATAAAGATATAGAAACCCAAGCAAAAGACCTTTTTAAAGAAGGAATAGACACTGTCCTAATTTCTAATTGTTTTCCAAGTGAAACAGAACTAAAAAAAGTATCAAAAGTAAACAGAAATGTTTTAGAGCTTAAAGCAGACCTAAATCCAAAAGCAACTCCAGTGGAAAAAGAAATAATACTTGAGAATTTACATTTTAATAGAGGAGATATTAATTCTTATAGAATTCGATCAACTATGCCAAGAGTATATTACAATAATAAAAAATTTCCTGTACATTCTCCAAATGAAATCAAAAAAGGAGACATTTTAATAGACTCTTCAGAATATTTGGGTTATGCAGGAGAGCTTCAAATATCACTAAAAGATGCCCCAAATAATGGTCTTATAAACGTAGTTGGGAAAATAGTAGATGACGAAATATATCTGCTTGAAAAAATAGAACCTTGGGAAAAATTCAAAATAATAGAAAATAAATAAATACCCTAAAAAAAGGGTATTTATTGTAAAAATTTTTCAATTGCTTTAAGAACATAATAATGTAAAGTAATGTAAGACTCTATTAAATCGAAATTTTTAGAACTGTCAAGAAAATATATAAATTCATTAGTAGCAGAATTAAGATCTTCAATATAATTTCTAAGCTCAAAATTTCGATTAATAGCTTTTATATCATCTAAACTAAAAACAATAGTGGCAACATTTTGAATATTGCTATTGACATTAATATTATTTTTAAAAGCATTTTTTTTGTCAAAACTATTAATAGCGTCAAAATCAGGTTCATTTGAATTTAAATTAGAAATTGTTAATTTAAATTTATGATCAAACAAAATACCAAAATCATAGGTTAATAAACCTACTTTTTTAGAACTTAAAGCCAATTTCATTACAATATTATTACTAAATTTATCTAAAATAAAAAAATAAGAATAATAACTAATATCTTTAATAGAATTAAAGTAATCCTTAGTATGAATACCGGTTTTAAATTTGCCATTTCCTAACGGTTTATATAAACTAATCTCAATTTTCATTGCTTCATCTAAAGATCTAATAAAAATTGAAGAAGCACTAATATTACATGAAAATAAAAAAAATAAAGGTAAAAAGGAAATTAAAATTTTTTTCATACAAGATTCTCATGAAATATACTAATATTAATTAAAAGCTTACATAAAAAGTATAACAAATTCTTCAATAATTAAAATCATAAAGAATATAATTATTGCACTAGAATTACATTTATATAAAATTACTTAAGGAATAAAAAATGAAGTACCTTAAAAATATTTCCTTATTTTTATTAATTTTAGGTTGCAAATCCATCCCAAATGGGAATTTCAATCTACATGATACAAGTCATAAATTAGGAAAACTAAAATTTCAAGAAGACTCAATAATAAGCAGAAATTATGACAATAAAATATCTATTGTGGGAATATATAATCCTTTATTAGAAAAAGAAAATTTTAAAGTTAATATTTACATCGAAAAAAAAGGATTACAAATAAATCCTGAAAGCGTTTTGATAAATGAGGAAAAAATTAATTATTTAAAATATCAAGCAGAGCTTAAAGTAAAATCCAGCTTTAATAAAAGCATTATTAGTATTTCAATAACTAATTCAAGAGATCTATTAACCCACATTTATGATAAAAGCATAGGGAAATACATTAACATTGACTTTCAGGACAATTGGAATGTACCTTATAGCACAAAATTTAATAAGGAGTATATTTTAGAATATTTAACAGATTTTGATAAAGAAACTAAAATATCCAAAAATATATTACAAAAACGCATTGATAATAGAAAAATTGAAATTGAAAAAACAGAGCTTAAAACAGAATATAATGAAATAGAGGATTATTACATCTACAGTATGAAAATCCCAAAATTATTTGAAAAATCAAACACACCTTTAGAAACTTACGAAACATTTATTGTAGCAAATTATTACCCTTGTGAAAATTTAAATATTTTGTTTTTAAATTTAAACTTATACTCAGATCAATTGCGCTTTCTAAACTCTATTTATGATGAAAATGATAGAAAATTAAAAATTGAGCCTCCTATTAGAACTTTAAAGGATTCAAAAACAATAAAAGAAACATTAAATATAGTATTAAGTCCACAAAAAATAATCGAGCTTACAAAAAACATTGAAAAAGATATTACTTTAAAATTAAAATCTTACGGAGAAAAGGGTGAATTCATATTTGAAATATATAAACCACTTCTTCTAAAATTTTTAAAAGAAGTGGATCATTGCATAAAAAATTTGCAATCAAATCGGCAAGATTCAATAAGTTAAAATTTATGCCTACTTGATTGCAAATTCACCAATAAAACTTTACTTTTTTTAATAAGTATATTATCATTAACTTCAATGCTTAATGCAATAAAAGATCAAACGATAGGAGCTTAAAATGTATCAATTAACAACTAATAAGATGCCTTTTAATAAAGTGGTAGACCGAAGATTGAAAATATTTTGGGTAATTCAAAAACTAAGCGCTAACTACTTCATATCTAAAAAAAAATATTCTCTAGGCAATGTTGTAGTAATGACAAATTCTATATTGGAAAAAAAAGGTTTTAAAAAGGTTACTAAAAGAACAATACAAAATGACATAAAAATTTTTGAAAATTTAGGATTAATTAAAAGTCATTTTAATCCACTTGGGAAAAACAATGGTAGCTTTACTTACTACACAATAAATAAAGCTCTTGAAAAATTAGCTAAAAAAATTATCAGTACAGCATATTTTATTAATAAAAAAATTAAACATGAAAAATCAAAAAACAAGGAACTAAAAAAATTTAAAATAATAGAAGAATCTCAAAAATATAAAATTTCATATCAAATAACTTCACATCTATTAAGTAATAATATAAGTAAAAATTATAAGAATTCTAATTATTCTTGTAAAAATCAAAAAATCAAAAAAACTATAAATTTCTTAGAAAAAGAAATAAAAAAAAAATCGAAAGAAATAAATCTTGAAGAAATCAAAAAAATCACAGAAAACATAATAAGTTACAAAAATTCACTATGGAACTTAAAAGACTTTTTGGAAGAACTATGTGAATATGAAGAAAGAAAAGTTATAAAATTCTTCAAAAGAACTTTAGAAAAAAAGAAAAAGAAAATATGGTTTATGGCAAAAAAATTCAAACATACCGATTTTAGTAAACTAATAAAAGAATTTAAAAGTAAAAACAAGATAAAAAGAAAATTAGAAAATGAAAATCAAATTAATACATCAAATGATATAAAAAATGCTATTGTATTGATGAAAAATCTAATAAAAAAACAAAAATATGATAAAAATCACCAAAAAGTAAAGTCAAAAAAATATAATGAAAAATAAAGAAACAAAAAAAGAATTTTTTAATAAAATCGAAAAACTAGAGAATAAAATTATTTATCATACAAAAATCTTTAGCATAATAAATAATTTTGAAGCAAAGCCACAAAAAGGAAAATTTTGGCTATGTCTTAGAAACGTCTTTAACAATAAAAAATATGAAAGCTTTCATTTATTCTCAACAAAAGAAAATGACAAATTTTTAGGAATTTTTTATGGTTTTATAAATATTTCAAAACCATTTATTATAAATTACACAGAAAAAGGAATAAAAAAAACTATAAGACTAAAAAAAATATTTTATATGGAATTCAAATTTAAAAAAGGAAGCGTTTTCTGTTACTTAAGAAGTCTATACATATTCACTAAAAATAAAAATAAAAATAAAATTTTTTATAAATCTCTTTTAGAGAGAACTTTAAAAATTGAAGAGGAAATACACAAATTTTACGGTAAAAAATATGAAAGTAATAAAGGAATATTAAATTGGATAAAAAAAAACCAAAAATAATTACAATTGCTTCAATTAAAGGTGGTGTCGGAAAAAGCACAACCTCATTAATGTTTACAAACATACTTTCAAGAAAAGGTAAAAAGATATTATTGATAGATTTGGATCCACAAGCAAGTAGTACAAGTTTTTATATTAATATTATAAGAAAAAAAAATCTTAGCATAAAAGACAATAATATATATAAAGTTCTTAAAAAAGAAATAGATATAGAAAATTCGATAATCAAAATAAATAAAAATACAGATTTCATAGCAAGCCACATAACTTTAAGTCAGTTTAATGAAGAAAGTATTTCATTGAAAGAAAATTTACTCAAAATTTTTTTAAGCTTTATTCAAAACAGATACGACTTTATCATAATGGATACAGCGCCTACATTGGGAAGTTTGCTCAATAATAGCTTAATAATAACAGACTACTTAATTATACCTTTACCAACAGATCAATGGGCAATTGAAAGTTTAGATCTAATAACTAGTAGGCTTAAAGATCTTTTTAGAAAAGATTTGCCAATATTTTATTTAATAACTAAATTTATTGAAAGACAAAACATTGATAAAGAGCTTAAAAATTTTATTGAATGTGAATATAAGGGGAGGTTTTTAGGAAGTGTTCCTAAAAGAGATAATTTACGTAAAACTATTTTTTATAGAGAAGAATTCAATTCTAATGAGGACTATTATAAAGCCTACGAAAATATACTTGAAAATTTTTTAAGTATACTTTCAAATTAGTTCCATATGGAACTAATAGTTCCATATGGAACTAATTTGAAAGTATAAAATGGAGCAAAAATAACCTATGAAATTAAATAAAAAAATAGAAATTGTCAAAAGGGTTGAATTAAATGGAAATGAAATTAAAAAAAATAGAGAATCTAGATATTTAAAATTAAAAGAAAAACTAAAAATTTTAATAAAAGAGGAATCTTATAATAAAATTGAAACAGCTCGAATTTTGAAAGAAATTAATGATAACAAATATTACGTCATAGATAAATATAAAAGCTTTGATCATTTCATAAAAGATTATAATTTAGCAAAAACTACTGTTTATAGATATATGAAACTAGCTATAGGAATTGATAGTGGTAAAATCAATTATGAATTAATTTTAAAAAAAGGAATGTATTATGCTATACAAATTTTAGAAAATAATGGTTGCATATCTAGTCAAAAAAATATATTAAATAGGTCCTTTAAAATAAAAATTAAAGATGAAAAAAGCTTTGATTTTTATAAATCAAATACAAACTTTACAAGTTTCTTACTAAAAGAGTTATATTACAACAATCAAGAATTACTTGCAAATATTAAAAACAAATATGATAATTTAAAAAACAAAAAATAATAGTCTGAATTTATAAATTCGCACTATATTCAAAAAATGTTTCAAAAACACTTTACAAAAAAATAAAATACTATATAATAATCTATATAGATTGAGATGCAATGTCTCGCTCTTGTTGTTTGATTAGAATAATAAGTTGGCTACCATAAGGTAGCCTTTGTCATTTTTACAAATTATTAAAATAGAATTTATATAAAGGATATATAAATTCTATTTTAAATCAAATGTTTATTTTAAACGGGAAATAAAAAATCAATAAAGATTATAAAAATCAATTTTTATAATCTTTATTTTCAATAGATTCGACCATTACTAAGAAATCCAAAATTTTATGTTTTTTCAAGCTTAAATCCTCTAATCCAATTCTAATTTTAATTTCATCGTTCTTATAAGAAGCATCTTCTTCTTTTATCATCTTTTCTAATAAAGACTTGGACAAAACGAATGAGGAATAGTTAATCCAATTGCCAAAAAAATGGTTATTGTCTCTTTTATGGCTCACTTGCCCTTCAATTCTAGTTCCATCTGATAGCAATAAAGGAGTCTGCTCTGTTATACTATGATTTCTAAACTTTGTATATAAAACTATTTTAGTTATTCCCGTTTTATAATTAAAAATCCCTTTAAGCTCTGCATTTTTGTTTAAACTTTGGTATATTCTAAATATTTTTCCAAATTGATCATGCTCAACGTTTAAGGAAGTGCAAGATATTAATAAAAAAAACATTAACAACTTTAAAAATTTTAATTGATCTCGATATAATCCCATATTCCTCTCCTTTAATAAAAAAATCATAGATTAATGAACATAATAATATATTTTTTATTAGATCATTGCAAATAATTTTTAATAAATTAATTATTATATTCTTAATATCGTTTTTTTGAAAAAAAATTAAAAAAGTTTGCTTTCTAAATCACTTACTATTTTTTCATCAATATTGTGAGAATATTAAAAATATTTACAAAACTATTTTTAGTGACTCAAGAATTAGTTTTAATGAATATGAAGATTTGAATTCTTTTATTTTTATGAATATCTTTTTTATCAATAAGAATTTCAAATTTCTCTTTATTTTGCAACTATTTATTACATAGTAAATTTTATTATACATAATTCATTTTTTTAAAAAATTTGTATCAAAAGTAATTTGATTACTTTCTAGTTAAACAACATTTTCTAGAAATTTTAATATTCATTTAAATATATTTCATTAATCTTAAGTTAAGATACAATATTAATCTTATTGTTCTGAATACTCTAATTAAGAGCAAACCCTTGATAAATACAGTATAAAGTCAAATTATTATGGATAAATAAAATTATTTATTAATCTTTGAGTCATTGTTTTGAATATTCTTATTTAAAGCTTCTGATTAGTATTATAGTAAATTATTGGAAATATAAAAGGAAAATTTTTCAACATTTTTAAAAGCAAGAAAGTTCTTTATAAGAACTTTTATTGCTATAAAGGAAGTGTTAAATATGAAATTTAATTTACAAATTACAATTTAATTCTAATTTTTTATAATTCAATATTAATTTGTTTTTTTATTAAAAAATATTAAATCTAATATAAATCTAATATATAAATAAATAATATAGTTTTAAAAACTATTTTTTTATAGATAATAATTATTAGAGAGGAAACAATGAAAGATTATAATCTTTTCAATATATACCTGGATAAAGATTCAAAATCAAAAATAATAGACATTTCTTTAAATTAAGAATCAATTGCAAATACTTTATTTTGAGAATAGTTTAAGTTTTTTTAATAATGTTAATATGAAATTACATTTCATATATAATAAAATATAGGCAAAATTTAAATTTATAAAAACTTGTAAGGATGTTTGATATGAAAATGTTGATAAAAAAGTTAAAAGCTGCACTATTTCTTAGTGCAATTTTATTTGTTTCTTGTGTTAAGAAAAATGATGGACACAAATTGGCATTTAAGCTAAATATTGGAAGTGAACCTGCTACTTTAGATGTTCAATTAATAAACGATTCTGTTGGATCAACTATTGTAAGTCAAATGTTCCTTGGTATTTTAGATGGAGATCCCAGAACTGGAGGATACAGGCCAGGACTTGCTAAAAGTTGGGATATTTCTGATGAAGGAGTGGTTTATACGTTTCATTTAAGAGATAATCTTGTTTGGAGCGATGGAATTGCTATTACTGCTGAGGGAATAAGAAAATCTTATCTTAGAATTTTAGACAAAGAAACTGGGTCATCTTTTGTTAACATTATTAAGTCTACTATAAAAAATGCAGAGGAGTATTTTGATGGTAAGGTGAATGAATCTGATCTTGGGATTAAAGCTCTTGATGAAAAAACTTTAGAAATAACGCTAAAATCTCCAAAACCATATTTTCTTGATATGTTGGTACATCAAACATTTATTCCTGTACCAGTACACGTTATTGAAAAGTATGGACAAGAGTGGACAAATCCTGAGAATATGGTTGTTAGTGGTCCTTTCAAATTAAAAGATAGAGTTTTAAATGAAAAGGTTGTTCTTGAAAAGAACGATAAATATTATAAATCTAAAGACGTTGTTCTTGATAATATTATATTTTTTGTCACAGATAATAGCATTACGGCTTATAATATGTATTTAAATGATGAACTAGATGCAATTTTTAATAATGTTCCACCAGATTTACTTAAGGATCTTAAGCTTAGAGAAGATTATTATTCAATAGGTATTAATTCAACCTATTTTTATTCTTTGAATACCAAAGTAAAACCGCTTGACAATGTTACAGTTAGAAAAGCGCTATCTCTTGCCATTGATAGAAAAACTTTAACAGAGAGCGTTCTTAATGATAGTTCTATTCCTACAAGAAGAGCAACTCCAGATTATATTGATTACTCTTACAAAAGTAATTTAAATTTATTTGATGCTAAAATGGCAAAAAAGCTTTTGGTAGATGCAGGGTATCCTAATGGTAAAAATTTCCCTTTATTGAAAGTAAAGTATAATGTAAATGATAGGCAGAGAAAGATTGCTGAATTTATTCAAAATCAATGGAAGAAAAATTTAAATATTAATGTTCAGCTTGAGAGTGAAGAATGGTCAACATATATAAATAGTAGGGTAAATGGTAATTATGAAATAATAAGGGCAGGGTGGTTAGGAGATTATTCTGATCCTATGACATTCTTAAGCATCTTTAAAACCGAAAACACGTCTTTTTCATCTTATGGATATTCAAATTCTGAATATGATAAACTTTTAATAAAATCAGATCATGAAAGAAATATTTTTGAAAGACAGGAAATTCTAAAAAAAGCAGAGACGATAATAATCGAAAGAGATTTTCCAGCTATCTTTATTAATATAACTTCTTCTAGTTATCTTTTTAGGAACGACAAGTGGAAAGGTTGGGAGCCAAATGTTTCAGAAAGATTTGATTTATCTGCAATAAGGCCAATTAAATGATTTATAGCTTATTTTATTTTTAGAAAAAAATACAATTTTAATTGTAAATAGTTTATAGCTAGATCTTTTGATTTGGCTATAAACAAAAATAAGAAATGAATTCTTAAAATAAAAATTCATTTCTTATTAATTTAATTATTTTAGAGTTATTACTTTCTAGTAAAGTAAACGCTGAGTGCATTAATGCTAGAAAAAGTATTGCAGAAACAGATGAAATTATTATATTTTTCATTATTCCTCTCCTACCAAGGTTGTTATTTCTTCAAAAAAGAATGCAATATTATAATATTTTAAATAGGCTAGTTGTTAATTTGATAAAGATTTTTGTATCTTTATGGTATGTTAAGAACATCGTGAGGATGGGATTCTTTTAATGAAGAATGGCTTATTTTTACAAACTTAGAATTTATTTTTAAATCAGATATTGTGTTTGCTCCTAAATAACCCATTCCAGACATCAATCCACCTTTTAGTTGAGTCAAAATGTCCTTCAATTTTCCAGAATATGGGACCATTCCTTCAATTCCTTCAGGGACTAATTTTTTAGGCTCGTTGTTTTCGAGTTGAAAATATCTTGATTTAGAGCCTCTTTTCATACCAGAAATAGAACCCATTCCAACGTAGGATTTGAATTTTTTACCATTGTAAATTATTTCTTCTGAGGGAGATTCTTTTGCCCCTGCAAAGAGATTGCCTATCATTACGCTATCAGCCCCTGCTGCAATTGCCTTAACCACATCTCCTGAAAACCTGATTCCGCCATCTGCTATAATGCAAATATTTGTGCTTTTGCAAACTTCATAAACATCGCAGATTGCTGTTATTTGGGGAACGCCAACTCCCGCAACGATTCTTGTCGTACATATACTACCTGGCCCTATTCCTACTTTTAAACAGTCTGCTCCCACATTGATTAAATCTAATGCGGCTTCTTTAGTTACTATGTTTCCAGCAATAAGATCTAAGTTTGGGTACTTGTTTTTAATTGTTTTTACAAGCTCTATTATTCTTGTAGAATGTCCATGAGCAGAGTCTATGACAAGTAGATCTACGTGTGCTTTTACAAGCTCTTCAACTCGTTCTAAGGTGTCAATATCAATGGAAACAGCAGCGCCTACTCTTAGCCTACTATTTAAATCTTTACATGCATTAGGGAAATCTTCTTTAAGTTCTGCATTTTTGTATATTTCAGATTTTTTTAGATGTTGTTTTTCTAAAAGTATTTTGGTTGTTTGTTCGTTTATATCCTTATTGATGTTAATAGTTTTTTCGACTTTGTATGTTTTTACTTTTTCTATTTCTTTTTTTTGAGCCTCTATTGACATATTTTTATGTATAATTCCTATTCCACCTTCTTTAGCAATGGCTATTGCCATTTGGCTTTCTGTAACAGTATCCATAGCTGAGCTTAAAAATGGTATGTTTAAGGATATATTTTTTGTCAGTTGTGTTTTTAAGCTAACCTCACTAGGCAATACAGATGATTTTCTTGGAATTAAAGACACATCATCAAAAGTTAAAGCTTCTTTTATTATCTTATTTGTCATAAAGTTTCCTTTTTATTGTTTTTATTATTCCCATTCTATGGTTGATGGAGGCTTAGAAGATATATCATAACAAACTCTATTTATACCTCTAACTTCATTAATTATTCTTGAAGAAACTTTTTTTAAAAAATTATAAGGAAGTTCAGTCCATTCTGCAGTCATGAAGTCTTGAGTATTGACACATCTAATGACAGCTGTATATTCATATGTCCTTTGATCTCCCATTACGCCTACAGATTTAACAGGCAGCAATACAACAAATGCTTGTCTTATTTCATAATATAAGTCATTTATAAAGAGCTCCTCTGTGAGAATATTGTCTGCTTCTTGTAAGATATTGATCTTCTCTTGTGTTACTTCTCCAATTATTCTTATAGCTAGTCCTGGGCCTGGGAATGGGTGTCTATAAAGAGCTTCTTTTTTAATGCCTAAATTTATTCCGATTTGAATTATTTCATCCTTAAAAAATTCATTCAAAGGTTCTAAAAGCTTTAAACGCATCTTATCTGGAAGTCCCCCTACGTTGTGATGAGATTTAATTTTTGAAGAAGCGTTATTTTTTGATTTAGATTCAATTACGTCGGAATAAATTGTTCCTTGTGCTAAATATTCTATATTTTGATCTTCTAGAGTAATTTTTTCAAAAACGTTTACAAATTCTTTTCCTATTATTTTTCTTTTTTCTTCAGGATCGCTTATATTTTTTAAATGGTTCAAGAATTTTTCAGAAGCATCAATGTATTTTATATTTAAATCATATTGATGCTTTAATTCTAGTATTTTTTTATCTTCATTTTTACGCAACAATCCAGTATTTACAAAAACGCAGATTAAATTTTCTTTTATTGCCCTTTTTATAAGCAATGCGCAAACCAAAGAGTCTGTACCACCAGAAAGTCCTAAAATAACCTTTTTACTACCTACTTTAAGCTTAATTTTTTCCACAATGGTTTTTATATTGCTCTCTAATGACCAATTAGTTTGAGATTGGCAAATTTTAAAAACAAAATTTTTAAGTATTTTATCGCCAAATTCAGAATGAGTTACTTCTGGGTGAAATTGTAGACCATAAATCTTTTGCTCTTCATTTGATATAGAAGCAATACAGTTTTTTGTAAAAGCCAACTGTTTGAAATTATTGGGAATTTTTTCAATACTATCCCCATGACTCATAATAATTTGAAATTTGTTTGGAAGCTCTGAGAATAAAAGAGATTTTTCATTTTTTAGAAAGATTTCAGAGCTTCCATATTCTTGTTTGCAGTCTTTAGATACTATCCCCCCAAATAATTTAACAATTAATTGCATTCCATAACATATGCCTAAAACAGGTATTTTTAAATTAAAAATTTCCATGTTCAAGGTAGGGGCATCTTTTGCGTAAACAGAGGCAGGGCCTCCACTTAGTATTATTCCCGCGATGTTCATATTTTTAATTTCTTTTAAAGGGGTATAGTAAGGTATTACTTTTGTATAAACCCCAATTTCTCTAATTCTTCTTGCAATTAGCTGGCTATATTGGGATCCAAAATCTAATACAAGTATTGCACAAACATTCATTGTATGAGTCCTTAAAACAAATAAAAGTTTTTTTATTAAAGCGTATTTCATTTAATTGTAGCATATTTTGCTTTGCTTCTTTCAATCTTAAAATCAATTAAGATGGTTAGTTTGTAATTTTTCAAGAATTTTTCAAGAATTTTTCAAGAATTTTTCAAGAATTTTTCAAGAATTTTTCAAATTTATTTATTGAAAAATTATTTTTTTTATATAAAAAATTGAAAAGAAAAATTGTTGAACTAATAATTTATATAAAAAGGAGGCACAAATTAATGAAAAAGAATACATTAAGTGCGATATTAATGACTTTATTTTTATTTATATCTTGTAATAATTCAGGTGGGGATACTGCATCTACTAATCCTGATGAATCTGTTAAGGGGCCTAATCTTACAGAAATAAGCAAAAAAATTACAGATTCTAATGCATTTGTACTGGCTGTGAAAGAAGTTGAGGCTTTGATCTCATCTATAGATGAACTTGCTAAAGCTATTGGTCAAAGAATACAACAAAATGGTTTAGTTGCTGATGCGGGTCACAACAGCGCATTGTTAGCAGGAGCCCATGAAATATCAATCCTAATAACACAAAAATTAGATGGATTAAAAGGTTTAGAAGGATTAAAAGCAGAGATTGCAGAAGCTAAGAAATATTCTGAAGCATTTACTAAAAAACTAAAAGATAATCATGCACAGCTTGGTATACAGAATGGTGCTTCTCTTGATGATGAGGCAAAAAAAGCTATTTTAAAAACAAATGTGGACAAAACCAAGGGTGCTGAAGAGCTTGAAAAGTTATTTAAATCAGTAGAAAGCTTGTCAAAAGCAGCGCAAGAAGCACTAACTAATTCAGTTAAAGAGCTTACAAATCCTGTTGTGGCAGAAACTCCAAAAAAACCTTAATTAAGGTCAATAATATAAGATTAATTTGTTTTAAAAAAGTAACTGGAAAAATAAAGTCAATATAGAGTCAAGAAATATTTCTTGACTCTTATTTTTCTATTTTTACAAAAAATTTCTTAAAATTCATTTTAAATAAGAATTAAATGATTTTAGCTGTAATCTACTTAAAAGAATAAAACTTATTTCAAAGACTGTTAATAAATTGAATTTAAGTATTTTGAATATAAAAAAATTAGTTAGCAATTTGCTTTAGAAATTACTAAATTTTGATTTTGAAGGCTTAAATAGTTTTGCCAAATTTTTAAAGATACTTAATAAGTAGTTTTTTGGTTTTGTGTGGAATTTTATAAAGCTAGCAATATGCGGAATATTTTGATGATAAAAACCCTTTTTTCATGATTTATAATTTAGTTTGTTTGAATTACAGATTTTAAATTTTTTTTATAAATAGCAAATCAGTTAATAGCAAATCAGTTAATAACCATAAAAAAATTTAATAATAAAAATTATACACAGTATTATCATTACTGGAGAGATTTTATTTTTTTTGTTTTCCAACAAATTAAGTATTACATTTATTAAAACGTAAAATATTATTCCAATGCTTATTCCTGAAGAGATATTGTATGTTAAAGGAATTAAAAAAAGTATTAAAAAACTGGAAACATTTTCTCTTATATTAGAGAAATTAATTTTTATTATTTCTCTGCACATTGAAAATCCTACATATATTAGTGCTGCAGCAGTTGCACTAGCAGGAACAGCAATAAATAATGGTGAAAGGAATATTGCAATAAAGAACATTATTCCCGTTACTATTACCGTAAGTCCAGTTTTTCCGCCTTCTTCTATTCCTGTGCAACTTTCAATATATGCTGTTACAGTAGAAACTCCCATTATTGCTCCAACAGTAGTAGAAATGGCATCAATTAAAAATATTTTACCAACATTAGGAATTTTGCCGTTTTTATCTAACATATTGCCTTTTGCTGCTACTGCTATTAAAGTGCCCAAAGTATCAAATAAATCGTTAAAGAGCAATACCAATACAATTGTAATAAAGCTCCAAAAATGTTTGCTTAATATGTAGGAAAAATCCAGCTGATTAAATATTGGTGCAATAGACTCAAATCTTAAAATTCCGTCTGGGAAAGTTATTCCAGCTGCAACTGCGCTTTCTGGATTAAAGATTGCATATATCCAGGCTATGGCAGTGACTGAGCAAATTGCCCAAAGTATACTTCCTCGGATATTTAATTGTTCAAAAATTACAATAAAAAATAATCCTAAAAATGTAAATAAAACTTTCAAGTCAATGAATGGTCCTATTCCAATCAATGTGGCATCATTTTTAATGATGATTCCACCATTGACAAAACCAATAAAAGCAATAAAAAGTCCTATTCCAACTGTAATAGAGTATTTTAAGTTTACTGGTATGGAATTTGCAATACTTTCTCGAGCTCTTGATAGAGACAATACAATAAAAATCAGCCCTTCGGTAAAAACAGCAGCTAATGCAACTTGCCAAGGAATATTCATTCCAATTACTACAGAAAATGCAAAAAATGCATTAAGTCCCATGCCGGGCGCTAGTGCAATAGGGGTATTGGCATAAAGCCCCATTAATATACTAGAAAATGCTGCTGTTAAGCAAGTTGCAGTAACTAATGCACCAATTGGCATACCTGCACTAGATAATATTGCCGGATTAACAGCTATTATGTATGCCATACTCAAAAAAGTGGTAATACCCCCAATAATTTCTTTTTTATAATCGATGGTATTATTTTTAAATTGAAATAACAATGTTTCTTTGGATTGATTCATTACAAATTACTCCTCAAATTTTATTTTATATCAAAAATAAAACCAACACCATTTATTAGATTTTAATCTATTAGCAAAATGTGCTGATAAATTAAATTTTAAGGAAACATTAATAGCCATAAACAAATTTAATAATAAAAATTAAGCACAATATGAGCATTATAGGAGAAATTTTAATCTTTTCTTTACTAAAAAGATTAAATGCTAAATTTACTACAATGTAAAATACTGCTCCAACAAAAAATCCTGAAGAAATGCTATAAGTTAGAGGAATCAAAAAAAATATTAAAAAGCTAGAAATATTTTCTCTAATATTATAGAAATCGATTTTTATTAGCTCTCTACACATTGAAAATCCCACATATATTAAAGCTGCAGCAGTTGCGCTAGCAGGAACCGCAATAAACAGAGGGGCAAAAAAAACTGCAAATAAAAATAAGAGTCCAGTTACAATTGAAGTAAGACCTGTTTTGCCACCCTCGGCAATTCCTGTAAAACTTTCAATATAAGTAGTAACAGTAGAAACTCCCATTATTGCTCCAAAAGCAGTGGCAATGCCGTCAACTAGTAGTATTTTTTTTGCATTAGGAATTTTTCCGTCTTTATCCAACATGCCGCCTTTTGTTGTAACGCTTATTAAAATACCTACAGTATCAAATAAATCATTGAATAAGAAAATCAAAACTATTGATATAAAAGTCCAAAAATGTTCACTCAAAACATAAGAAAAATCTAATTGATTAAATATTGGCCCAATAGATTCAAATTTTAGAACTCCATTAGGGAGATGTATGCCAATAGATTTGGCACTCTCTAAATTAAATATTGCATATATCCAAGCTGTAAGAGTAACTATAATAATTGCCCAAAGTATACTTCCTCTTACATTTAATTGTTCAAAAATTACAATAAAAAACAATCCTAAAAATGTAAATAAAACTTTTAAGTCAATGAATGATCCGATTCCAATCAATGTGGCATCATTTTTAATGATGATTCCACCATTGACAAAACCAATAAAAGCAATAAAAAGCCCTATTCCAACCGTGATAGAGTATTTTAAGTTTACTGGTATAGAATTTATAATTTTCTCTCTTACTCTTAAAAAGGATAGGATAATAAAAATTAGTCCCTCAACAAAAACGGCAGCTAATGCAACTTGCCAAGGAATATTCATACCAATTACCACAGAAAATGCAAAAAATGCATTTAAACTCATTCCAGAAGCTAATGCTAAAGGGGTATTGGTATAAAGCCCCATTAGTATAGTAGAGAATGCTGCTGTTAGACAGGTTGCAGTAACTAATGCACCAATTGGCATACCTGTGTTAGATAGTATTGCCGGGTTAACAGCTATAATATATGACATACTCAAAAAAGTAGTAATGCCTGCGAAAATTTCCTTTTTATAGTTAATATCACTGTTTTTAAATTGAAAAAATAAACCTTTTACATATTTTCCCATAAAACCTTCCTTTTTATTGTTTGAAGATATTTCCAACAATACCTATTAACCTTTTTTCATTCTTTTTAAAGGTCTATTGAATTTTATTAATCATATTATTCTGAAAAAGAATATTTTCGCTGTCGGGTAAGTTTGAAAATACAATAGTTTTAATAACCCTTTCAGAACTATTTATAATAACAAATTTTCTAGCTTTAATAAGCTTTAAATAAGCTTTTAAAGAAATATCTTTTCCAACACTAAAAAAGGTTTGAAGATATTTATGATCAATTAGCTTGTAACGATTAAATAAAAATAAGGCAATTATATCATTTTCAACTTTTAAAAATAAAGGTTCTTTGTACCTTAAATTCCACTTATTAGAAATAGTAAAATAATGTCTTAAAGAAATTTTATTATTCTCTTGAATTAATTTAATGTATTTGGAATTTTTTCTTAATTCAGGAATACCGTCAAAAGAGATTGTAGAACAAGACAATATTAAAAATATTAGATTAAAAAACAATAAATGTCTTTTAAAAATTTTTAAGACCGTCAATAATGTATGAGCTTTTTTATAAAATTTTATTTTTAAATGCATATTCTAAAGTATTTTTTGTATTCTTGAAATTAACATCAATAAACCTTGGATCATATTCCAAAGTGTCCTTAGTCCAAACTTGAAAAGAATCATCGTTTAATAAAAAGACTAGCTTTTTGTAAGGAGTTAAAGCTTTTGACATAAGAGCAAAATTGTCTTTATTAATATTAATGTATAAAAACTTAAAATTTCCAATACTAACTACCTTAGAAATGGCAATGCTTCCAATATATTTATTGTCTTGAATTAATTTTAAATAACCTTTAGTAAAATTTAAATTTGAGTCTAGCATAACATTTAAAAAAACAGTAAATTTATTACTGGCTTTATCTTTTTTAATGTAAATTTGACTATCTGGATAAAAATAAAGAAAATAATCTGCTCTTTCAATTTTTTCAAAATTCTTTTCTAAGTCTTCAGCAATATTTAAAATCTTGCAAGAAGAAAAAATAAAAACCATTAAAATCAAAAAAAAACTATATTTCATAATTAACTTATATTATACAATACAGAAAGGAGAGTATTTATATTAAATGAATGAAAACACTTTCAGCTCTTATATTGAAAATTCCAAAGTCTATTCGGATTATTTAATATTAAAACATAAAATATTACTTATTCCTGTTCCTATAATAAAAATTGCTATGGAAGAAGATCTGAAAATTTTTGAAATAAGTTTTCAAGATAAACATAAAGATTTTTCAGGATATATTCAATTAAATAAAAAATCTTTATATATAAATGAAAACATGAGTCTTGAAAATAAAAGATTTACAATAGCAAAACACTTGGGGCATTATTTAATGCATCAAGATCAAATTAAAAATCTATCTAAAAATGAAAACTATTATAATAATGTTCAAAATAGTCAAATGGCAACAGAAGCCAATATATTTGCAGCAAACATTTTAGTTCCAACAACCACATTAAAATTAAAATTATCTCAATATAAATCTAGAGAGTACCCCCAAAAAACAATAGCAAAAGAATTTCAAGTAACCGAAAATACAATTTATTTAAAATTAAGTATACTTAATAATCTTAATAAAATAGACAAAATAAAAAAGAGTAAAAAATTTTTAAAAATTAAAAACGCAAAACATAAAATAGAAGCTAACATTTGCCTCCACAAGACAGATAAAATTAAAGAATCAATAGCTCTTGATTTGGAAAAACATGAACTTGAAAAAAAAGAACGAATTAAAAAAATATTTGAAGATCTAGAATAAAAAGCTTTTCTAAGTTAAAAACTTTTTGAGTATATATTCCATCTTCACATTGGCCAAGACTAAATAATCTTTACTCTTAATAAGAGAATCTAAATGGTTTTTTGCAATTACGATCCAATACTTATTGTCAATAAATTTCTTAGCAGTTGGAAAATTTATTTTTAATGAAAAATTCTTTATAATTTTTTGTTTTTTAAGATAAGATAAAACTTCTGCCTTAAAA
>NZ_CP018751.1 GCF_001922545.1 Borreliella garinii
AACTTTATACTAAACAACTATAATATATATTATAGTTGTTTAGTATAAAGTTTTAAATTTAAAAAACAATAGCTTTATACTATTCATTTGACACATTACCTTACTTATAGTAAAGTACATACAAATATAATATACCGGGATGTAACAATGCTTATTGATGATAAAAATCAAGAATATTTTACTTTAAAAGAGATACAAATCATGCAAAATAAAAGCATAAAAAAAATACCATTTATATAAAGCTGCTTAGATTAGAAAAACAAGGGAAAATTATTACCTATAAACCATCACAAAATATAAAAGCTTTCAAAAAATATGGAAAAAAGTATTAATTTATATCCCAAAGAACAAATTTTAAAATATTTTATAACACCAAGCTTTTTAAAAAACTATAATCCTAACAAATATTTTCCCAAGTATAATCTATTAGGATTAGTTAAAAATGCCATAGCGTTTGAAGAGTTTGCAATAAAAATATATAAAAATCCAATAATATTGCCTAGTAAGTCCTATTATTTTAAAATTTTAAAAAAAAACACAAATCCTAACTATGTTTTAGATATAGATAAATATGGTTTATTTAAAACATTGAATAAAGATTATTTAGATAATATACTTATTATTTTCAATGCAAAACCTAGAGAAAAAAGAATATCTATTAAATGTGACAAGCTAAGTAAAAAAAATAAAAAAGAGAAAACAAGAAAATTTTTTGAATGGAAACTTTTCAAAAAATAGCATAGCTAAACCAATATTAAAAAATACGCTTTAATAGTAATATTTTACTATTAATTTATTAAGTGAATGCAAATAATACAAAACTATCAATAAACAAAAATGGAATTTTTGCAAAATTGAGATAGACTGAAATTTATCAGAAATTAAGGGAGAATTAAAATTTTTATGACAGCAATCATAGTATATTCATGCTTAACTATGTGTATAGTTTATTTTCACATGCAACTTAAAACATTTTTTACAAAATTAATTAGATTTTTTAAAAAATGTTTTAATATTTTTTTCTTATTAATAGAAATGTTAAAATTAATTTTTTATCTATTAATTATCAAGAATAAGTTTTATATATTTATAATAATATCAATCGCTTTAATTACAATTAAGATAATAATTTAAATTATTGTATTAATTGTAATTAAGATAAAAAATTCTAACCCACAAATAAAATAGAAATGTTTTAAAATAAGTATTATGTCTAATAAGCAACTTATTAAAAACACTTATTTTTATAAAACCTTTATTTATCTTAGAATAAAGGCTTAAATATAAAATAATAATATATACCAAGCTGTCAATAATCGAATATTTTCTCATTGAGAAACTTTGTATTGACTGCCTTAAAAACATTAACGCTAGAAATAATAATTTTTTATTAATTAAATTATGATTTCTTAGAAGCTTCTATATATTCCATAATTAAAGTTCGTATAAATCCAGAAGCTGTTAATCCCTTTTTATCTAAAATAGAATAAAATTCAACCCAATATTCATATTTTAATCCTATACTTATTTGTTTGATCGTCATTTTTGACCTACCGGACTTAACATTTGAGTTATTATTATCAACAACATCATTGTCAACACGAGAAGCAAATTTAGATTTGCTAATATTTTGTTTAATGATTTCTTCTAAATCAACCTCTTTACTTATAGGCATAAAGCATCTCCCAATCTTGAAAGTTCCAAGATAGACTTACTCTCAGGATAATAATCAAAAATCGACTTTTTATATAGCTGAGATTCTGCTATTTTAGCATCTTGTCCAATCTCATAAAGATCATATCCAAAGGTTTGAAATTGCCTTAAGTGTAAATTATGTCTTTTAAAACTTTTATTAAGCAAATTGCAAATAATCTTCTCATGTTTAACCTTTTTTCTATAAGATTTTAACAAAGAATCAAACTCTTCCTTAAAAATATTAATTCCTTCAAGACTTAAAAATTCTGGAGTCAATGGAGTAACAACTTCGCACATTGCAAGAATAATTCTTCGCTCCCAAAGCTCAAAACTGGGGGATAAATCGAAAATCGCAAATTCAAATCCCAATTTTTCTAATTCCAAGCAAAAATCATCTATCAAATATGGAAAATCCTGCAATTTGTGTTGCACATCCCTTCTAAAAGTTCCGCTAGGCACACATGGCAAAATATAAAAATTTTTTTGTATTTGTTTTAATACTTGATCTATATCTACCTTCTTTAAAAGAGAATCTTTAATATCTAACCTAAGAATTTCATGGTTAAGAAACCACGTAGAAGAACTTCCTTGTTGTATATCACAATCAACTAATACAACTTTTTTTGTTTTAGATAAATAGCTTGCAATATTTCCACTTAAGGTAGTTTTGCCAACACCGCCTTTTTGAATATGAAATGCTATTTTTTTCATACAAACTTCCTTTTAATTATATTATATCATATATTAATTACTTTATATCATATATTAATTACTTTATATCATATATTAATTACTTTATATCATATATTAATTACTTTATATCATATATTAATTACTTTATATCATATATTAATTACTTTATATCATATATAAATTACTTTTACAAAATTTCTCAATAAATCAAACCTGATAGTGGCTTAAGAAACTGTTAAAAGTAAGTGTACTTACGATACTTTCCACTTTCCTTAATGAAAAATAGCAAACACAAACACCTAAGCTTATCTTATAAATTAGGCACAATATTATTAGAACCGATAATTTTTGAGCTTTAAGTCTATCAAGATCACATTACTCTTACTATAAGTAATAACAAATAAACAAATAGAATTCTTACTTTTTTTTTTAAAAAAAATCTAAGAAAAACTTAAAATAAGTTATAATTTTCAAAAACTTTTTATTATCTTTTTCACTTTTTATAAACAAACCTCTATATATATAGAAACAGTGCTATTATGTCATAACAAAGCATTAAAAAATCACATGACTATTTGTATAATAACAATATAAATCAACACAGCATAACTAACTTATAAAACAGCATTAAAATAAAAGCTTTGATTATCTTAATTTAAAGACTTTATTAATAAAGTCTTTAAATAGAAATTAAATCAATAAAAAGTCCTAAGAAATTTCTCTCTTAAAGACTTTTTATAAATGGTTAAAGGTTAAAGATAAGTTTAAATTTACAACAATTTAGAAAAAAAACAAAATTACAAATATTTTTTTATTTGTAATGCATATTAATTGATATATAATATCAATTAATATGCTATATTATATTGTAATAATAATATATTAATTGATATTTAAGGGATAAAAATGCAAAAAGAAATAACAAGAAACTATAATGAATATGTATTTGGAGGCATCAAAGGAACTTTCTTTGGAAATTCCCAATATGAAGCTAATTATCGAGCAAAAATAAATGGCTTTATAATCGACTTTTTTAAAATTCCCATAAGTTTAAAGAAAAAATATGAAATTAATATTAAAGCCCTTAGTGATCCTAATTTTTCATCCACAAATATTGCAATGAATTGTATAAATACTTTTAAACTTATAGTTGATATTGTTAATATGCAAACTGGAGAAAATTACGATTACGACACATTTATTACAAAAACCAAAACAGAAAAAATGCTTAAATATGGAACAAAAATAATTGCTGCACTAGCAAGACACTTCGATGAACAAAACAGAAGCAACTTTAATGAAAGCTACTACGAATGGGAAAAAGGCTGGATAGATAAAAAATGGATAGATTACGAACCAACTGAAGCAGAAATTAAAGAGATTCAAACAATGAATCAAAAATCAAACCCCTTGAAGCTTAAAAATGAAGAAAACCATCTCAATAAAGGTCAAATAAAACTTTTAAAAGCTATCAGTAAAATTGAAAGCCAGTCACAACAACATAACGCCAAACCAAATAACAAAACTAAAAAATTAAAAGGAAATAGTAAGAAAGAAGCTCAAATTTAACAGTTTGCTTTAAAATGCTATATTTTATTTATTATTATTAAATAATATTTACAAAATTAAAAAAATAAAATATTATATATATAAGGTAGAAAACTATCTACCAACAGTCCCCAACACCCCTATTAATCCTCTCCAAATAAGATTAGGGGTAGGGACTTCTTTTTTGCTAAAAACTAAAACATTTAATGTCTAAACTAACAAGTTTATAGCAAATAAAAAAAATGAAAATCTAAAAAGCATAAATTAACTAAAAATTAAATTCTTATTAAGATAAATATAAAGTATAAAATTTCAATAAGATAATTGAGATTTGAATAATAATTTCTAAAGACAAATGTGCATAATTAAAATTAGCAATAAATAAAATTTCATCTTAAACAAGATTTAATTTTCTCTCCAAAAATATAATTCTTGAAAAAAAATTTTAAAAATACATGGAAATACTCAATTCTTGAACTAATAATTGAGTATTAAATATTCTCCTTTTTTAAAATTAAAAGAATTTATTATCAATATTTACTTCATACCATACATTCTTTTAAATAAACCTCTTATTTTTTAAGAGGTTTTCTTTTTATATAGAGAAAATCAAAAATCAATTAAACTATTTGACGCAAAGCTCTTACTGGGCAAATATAAATTTTTAACTTATTCTAGTTCATAACTTTAATATCTGCCGCAAATTTCTAAAAATAGAGAAAGAAATTTTCTCTGAGGAATTAATAAAAACTACTTATATAGCTAAAATTTTTATAAAATTTAGACTTTATAGATAAAAACGGTTTACTAAAATTATTCAAGACTGCTATCATATATAAGTTATATAATGAAAAGTAAAATTTTTATATTTTTAGTGTTTTTGATTCAAAATTTGACAATATATTCTCAAAACACAATCTATGAATTTAAACAAACTAAAATTAAAAATATAAAGGGAATATTTATTAATTATAAAGTCTATTTAACAGAAAATTTAGCAATTGACAATGTAAAAACCTTAAACCATATTTCCACATTCAAAATCAATCTTGTTATTGATAAAAACATTGCAGCTTCTATTAAAAATGAGCAAGATGTAATTAGAGCCGGAAATGAATGTGGTATCTTTTTAGAATTTCAAATTAATAACCGCATATACTATACCAAATTTTCATCAATAAAATATATTTTAAAAGCAATTGAAAGTTTTACCAAAATTAAAAATACAATGAATAATTCAGAAATTAAAAATCTTGAAGACAATGGAATTTTTTTATACAAAAATGGTCTCTCATACAATTTAAAAACAGATTTTCAAGAAACAGCAATATTTGTAAATTTTCTTGGCTTTAAAGATAATACCGGAAAGCCTTACTTTATCTTTTACCATGATAATATAGAGAATAAAGATAAAAATTTAAAAACAATCTTAATTTCCTTTGAAGAGTTCCATAATGGAATAAGAGAAGGGCTGTTTTTATTGAGAAATGAAAAAGCTATGCTAGAATTCATCAATCTTTCAAAAGATTAAAACAATAGATAATATAAAAACAATTTTCAAGGCAATATTATCCCAAATTAATGTTTAAAAAGCTTATTTATACTAAATACTCTTTATATCTCTTTCCTGGCAAATAATCATTTAACTTGGGCTTAAAAAGCATTTAAACCTAAGTTAACTTCCACCAAGTGCTTTAACTTTTAAATTAAAATCGTCCAAAAATTTTTTAAAAGGAATCTTGCTAAAACTTACAATAACATCATTCCTAAATGCATAAATTCTAAATGCGGCTATATCATCATTACCCAAGGCAACAAATCTTATAAATTCACTTTCTGAAATACTAAATTTATAAATTTTCACCTTAATGTTTTTTTCAGTAATTACTGTTGTATGATCATAAGGAAAATATGAATCATAAAAATCGTCATAATAAATAACACGTTTGCTATCCTCTGAGACCAACTCCCCTTTAGACTCAAATCTTGTATCTGTGATTATCTTTTCAAGCTTTATTTGATTAGAATTTCTAGCCTCAACTTTAACCAAAATAAAATATTCCCTTTTATTTTTTAACTTATCATATTTAATAGAAATTACAGACCTAAATACTCCATCTCTAGAATAATTTACACCAATATCATATTGTGAATCTAATACCTGAGAAAACCTATCATAAGCTATTTGATAAGTTTGACAAGAAATTAAAAAAAATACTAAAATAAACAACTTTACAGTAAATTTTACATTCATTAAAACCTTCCTTTAATTTATCTTATATTTATTTTAAAAAAAATTCTCAAAATCAGAAAATTAAATAATAAAATTAATTTAAATAAAAACATTCTCATTCTATAGCTTGAATTAAAATTTAAAAACTATTATTATTAGGTGTTGTTCTAACAAAAACCAATTTAAAAGATTAGATTATATCTAATCCCAATTGCTATGAATTTCAAAGTGCATCTATAGGAGAAATCGTGTATAATGACCCAAGGTCAATTATTAATACTTACTTTGTAAAAAACAGAAAAATATTCATTATCAATCCCATAGCTCTTAAATTTGAACTTAATTTTGAGAAAACTATTCAAACAAACTCAAAAGAGAATATAGCTCTCAAAACATTTAAAGGTGGAATTATTAGTTTAAAATTAAGGATAAATGAATTTTATAAATTACCAAAAGACATTCTAAAAGGAAAACTTGAATTTTATATTAACTATGTAAGTGAAGAAAAGCTTAAAATAGTGTACGACATGATGGTGGTCAAAGTTCATACAATTGATTTAAAGGCGAGCAATAAAGATAAAATTTACCTAATCGGACTTAAAATACTTGGGTCTATTTATAGAAAAGAAAATGTAGAAAATGCGTTTATTCCTATTATAAAAAATAATAATACTTACCTTTTTGAAGACAAAGAAAATAACCAAAAAGTTAATTTACTCTTAAAAGGCATCAACAAGACTATTGAACTTCCTTTTTTGACAAAAATCAGCTACTCAAATATCAAAATTATCAATAAAGCCGATATAAAAACTAGTGAAAATTTAAATGTAAATATTAAAACAACAAATAGAATGTTGCTAAATCTGAGCACAAAAATATACGAAGAACTAATCTTAACAAATTCAAATCAAATAAAAACTATCAATAGCAAACAAAAAATTCTAAAAACATTAAGATCTTTTATTGAAAATGAAAATGGATTAGGGGGGAAAATAAGATTAATTTTTCTAGAAAAAACAAATTTTTTGACTAAAAATTTAAACTTAAATAACTTAGACTTTATTTTAAATGACATTAATATTATACAAGAAAATAGCTATATCAAAATTGATATAGCTTTATTAGAAGATGAAATTGAAAAAAAATACTTAAACCAAGTCTCAAACATAAACCCATTTCTTAAAAATATCACCTTATTGTAAGTTTTTTTGGCCAGATAAATTAATGTAATCACCCCAAGCTACATTATCTAACAACTCTTAATAAACACTCTAATAAAAGCATTCAATATATAACCTACATCCTTGAAACTAACACACAATATATAATAAAATAAAATTAATGAGGTATTTATGTTAAGCATTAACGGAGTAAGGCTTTATTCTTTAAAAGAATTCCAAAATATATTAGAAGATTCTTATAATCTTTCAATTAGCAAAAATACTATATCTAAAAAATCAAAAATTTTAAGATGCGCAATTCATGTAGATAACCGGCCTTACCTTTTAGAAGATTTTTGTACATATTTTCTAATGGACTTTAGAAGACCCAAGCCTATAACAAATAGCATGAAAGAAACAATTCAATTAAGAATTGAGCAAGCAAAAAAAATAATGTCCCGAAAATCTACAAAGCATGAAATACAAATTGTTCCTAAACACATAGGTCATATTTTATAATCCATCGTATTGACATTTCAAAAACATTGTTATAGAATATGGTAAAAAGCTAATTATTTTGTTTGTAATATAGTGAAAATTTAGAATGCAAGCTAAATAATTGAAAAAGCTTCTGAAACTACAACAAATTTCACTTCAGAAGCCAGGATAATATAATGATAATAAAAATAAGAAATAATGTCAATAAAACTTTTAATAATCTTATAACATTAGAAGAAATTATAAAGAACAACCAAAAAAATACAAGCTCTAATTTAATAGAACTAAAGCACTCAAGATTAAAGTCATATTTAACTAAAAAAAGGGCCATATATCAAAGGATACTAAAGGTATGCTGGGCAATTGAACTTAAAAACAAGGAATACTATAAATCTAACAAACTTAGAACATATTCTACAATAGAAATATATAATATAGTTAACAAATGTCTTGCAAAAGATAATCAAAAAACATCAATCAGAACATTAGAATATGATATATCATTTTTAAATCAAGTATTATTGATAACAACTAAACTAAAACATTTGGGTAAAGATAATGGAAGCTTTGCATTTTACATACAAAATAAAAATCTTTGGAAACACCGTTTTACAATTATTCAAGAAGCAATTAATAGAGAAATAGAAGAATATTTAAAAGACAAAAAAATAGTATCTGATTTTTCTAAAGAAATTGACAATGCTAAAAACAAAAATAATATAAAAAATATAAAGCCTAACAGCTCAATTGCAGATGAATCAATTGCAGATGTTATACCTAAAGGTATAAAAGATATATATAAGATAAAGAATTCTATAAGAAAAAATAATAAAAAAATATCCTATAAAGAATATATTGCAAGTAAACTAGTAAAAGTTCATAAAATAGAAAAACTTAAAATAACAAAAATACTAAAAATAAGCAATAATGAAAAAACTTATGTCAATGCACTAAGAAACTTAAAGTTAGCAATAGAAACGTATAAAGAAGAATATAAAATCGAAGATATTTCAAATCATTTTATAAAAGAATTTAAAAATAAATATAGTAAAAAAATCTGGATGATGAACGGAAAAACTGATAAAGTAAATGACTTTAATGAAATTTGGGAAACAAGATTTAAGAAAGCACTTTTAAACAAAAGTTTAAAAGAAAGCTATCACAATAAATATTTGAAAGACAAAAAGAATATTACTAATTATGATAAAAGAATAAGAGTGATTTTTGATAATCATAAAGGTCTTAAAAAAATAAGCAAAATTAAAATTAATTGAAAAAATATTAGTTTTTAATATTATGATAATTTCAAATAAAGGAAAAATTGGTTTGATTGCTAAATTCAAAATTAATGTTAAATAAACATCTTAGATGTTTATAGGGGAAAATAATTATATTAATTAAATCTATAAAAGATTTAAATAGAATTAATAATTTTGTATTTATTATAGATATTATTTTCCATTTATCCTAGAATGATTACCTCTGTTTTTATAAATTTTCTCTTTTTATAAGTAAAATAACCCCAGATAAAATCTCTAATTTCTAATATTACTATTTACTATAAAAATTTTATCTTCACTAAATCTGTTTTTCAAAAACAGGTCGCTACTTTATTTTAAAGTTAAAGCTTTCTTGTTTATTTTGATTCAAATAACTAAATTCTCTACTTTCTACTACAAAACAAAATTTGTTTTGGTATTTTTTATATCCAATTCTTAAAATAATATTTTGGTTTTAATTTATTATAGCTTTCAAGCTATAAGTTAGACTTAACATTATTTAGTATCCTAGAAAACTTTTTTATTTATCTTTGAAATTAGATATTAATTTATTAACTTTTTCATGATCTTTTTTCAAAAGATTAGTATTTCAAATAATTTTAATTTTTTCTTATTATTATAATATATTCAATTCCAAAAAATAGATATATCTATTTGTAGAAAACTTACATTTTGATATGTATTTAAATATTTGAAAATTTTTAATTCTTTTTCACTTATATAATAAGCGCACATCCTTTTTATCACTTTATTCTTTTTTATTGATAAATTTTGACCATTTATTTCTAAATTGTCATTTAAATAATATAAAAGGGTATTTTAATTAGAAATTTTAAATTTTCTGTTTACAGAATCTATAATATATAATTAAGACTATTGATTTATTCTAATGGTTATTTTTAAATTTAGTGATTTTCACTAAGGTGTTGCTCTATGTGCTATATGTCAACTTATATAAAAAATAAGAATTACTTAGAGGAAATAAAATTTTTGAAAAATGTGTTTATTTTTGACAAATCTTTATCATAGTCTATTTCATGGATAATTAATGATAAAAGTGCAAAAAGTCTTTTTGGAATAAAAATATATATATACCATAAGAAGTAATCAATTTTTGAGTATCTTAAAAATTGTAAAAAAATTTATTAAGCTGCAAAATTGATGGTTGCAGCTATAATTAATAATTTATTAAAATAAGTTTTAGAAAATTTTACTAACTTTCTTATATTTATTATTGTTTTTTGCATAATACTTGCTTTTACGATGAAAAAATGCAAAAAATCAGCAATAGGAAATAAAAATAATAATTACAATAATAAAGATTTTTCTATTGAGCTTAAGTTATGAGAAGAGAAATGATAAAAAACGTGAACTTACATTTTATAATAAAAAGAAAAATATTATATCTATATAAATTCTTACAATAGTAAGAGATAAAATAGATAAATTTATAAAATCAATTATTGAACCAGAAATAAACTGTAAAAAGTTTACAGCAGAAATACATAGTGGAAGCAAAGCATGTGATGATTCTCAATCAGATAATATTAAAAAGCCATAGGAAGAATAAATTGTATATAGTAAATCTATCGATACAGACTGTTTCTTTGTTCTTTATGAAGTAAATAGTAATACGAAAAGCCTATAATATAAGTGTAAATTAAAAGCTTTTTTAATTTACACTTATATTATAGGTTGAGCATTCTCTTGTTTTTTTGTAATAAAATTAATCAGTTGCTTTTGCAATATGAATAGTTTTTATTATAGGAATCCGAAAGATTGGCTTCTCTAGAAGAACAAGAATGACTTCCAGTATTCTTAATGGTAAAAGCTATTTTAAATACTTATTTTAGAACATAGTAATTTACCAATTCTGATATAGCTTAAACAATATTTTTGACTTTTATCTAAATCAGTTAATATATCTTTTGTAAATTGACGAAATTCCATTTTCTCATCCACAATATTTTTTTTACAACTAGGACTTTATTTGTTTAATTTAAAACAAGCTACATATTTACATATTATTGTAGCCTGTTTTAAAAATAAAATACTTAATATTATTACCAAATGCCATTCTTGTCAATGGCACTTTGCACTTTTTTTAGAGAATCCTTCATTAATAAGATTGGCCTTACTATTGCTTTATATGCTTGGTATAAATTAGATTGTTCTTTGATCTTTGCAATTAAAGTTTTTATTTCTGTTTCAATGTTCTCTAATTTACTTTTTGCATGCGTGTCATTTATGTATACAAAATTTGTTGCAGTCTTTACACTTACTTGAATATAATTCAACAAGGTCTTGAAATTTTTTTCAAGGTCTTCTTTTGTAAACTTTGCAGCTTCTTCTTTAGCTTGGGCTTTAGAAAGGTTGTCAAGGCGTGTAGAATACATTTGGGTTAGCTTTGTTAAAAATAATGTATAAGTATCATATATCGTAGCAATTGTTTTAATTGCTGAATCTATATTATATTTAACACCTTCTAGATAAGATTGATATCGATTACTTAATTTTATTTCCTCATAATCATATTCATCATATTCGTCATATTCTTCTAAATAATACCGATCATAATCCTCTTCCTCTATTTCATCAGTGTATGAAATAGAGCTTGATCCTGAAATGCCTTGTAAGGCACTCTTTAGCCTTAAATCAGAATCTATAGTAATATCAATTTCATTGCTTTCAATAGTCTCCTCCAATTCACCACTTTCACCGCTAAGAGAATTTAAACTTTCTTGAGTCATCCCTTTATGTTCATCTTGTTGTTTTTGTGTTTTTTCTTTTCTAGTCTCAGATTGCTCTTTTAATAATTCAGTTTTTAAATTTTCTTCCTCTAATATTACATTTTTTTGTAAAAAATTGCTTTTATTAGCAGAGTCCCTTTTTAAACTATGAATATACAGTTCTTTTCCAGAAACCTTGCTTTTGCCTTTCTTATTCATAGGCTTTTTAATAGATTCCTCGCTAGTCTCTAAAATAGAGCTTCCCTTATCAAATAAGCCAGGGGATTCCTCTTTCATTTCATATCTTATGAATAAATCACAACTTATAAAACCAAAAAGTAATCCCAAAGCTAAATATTTACTTTTAACTTTCTTCATGCTTTCTCTCCTTTAAATTTAATACTAACTCTAAATCATTTTAAGTCGGATTCCAAAAATTAATAAGCTTTTCTTATTAAAAGAGGCAAAATTATTGCAATTTTAATCTATATAACTAAACCAGTATTTACTATTATTTGTCAATTTATTGAATCTCTCTTGCTTATTAAAAATTTAAAACAGGGCTATTAAGAGGATGGACAAATTATTTTTTATTAAATTTTATAAACAGATCTTAAAAAATAACTTCTAAATAAAATTGAAAAAAGTTTAAATGTAGCTACCATTTTATCATATGCTGAGTTAATTCTTGAAATTTGAACTGTAATCAGATCTTTATATTCTTTATCAAGATATACTATTTTAATTTAAAAACCAAAGAACTTTTACATTATCACATTTGAGCTTCTCTTATCAGAAATTAAATTGCAGATCATTTTATTTCTAGTAAAAAGAATTGCTTTGTCTAATTTTTCAGTTGCTGCCAATACATCTATTTGCGATTTACGCTTTCCCTATCAGCGCCAATGGCTATCTTAAGTTCTTTAAATAAAAAAAATAAAGATGCAGCCTTACGACTATATACTTTATCTAAAATAGTAATTAAAATTTCTATTTTTTTAACTCTCTTCTTACAAATAAAGCACTAATAATGCAAAAATAGAAATAATTATTTTTCATCTATATCATAACCAAGACGATTGCAAGCTACTGTTATAGTTTCAACAGCTTCGCTTAATAATTTCAATGGCTCACTAAATTGTTTTGACTCACTTTTGGCACTTTCCTGTAGTAACTCACCAGAAACACCATTTCCGCTGTGTTTAACATCACCAAGGAACTTGTCTACATCTTTCATTAACTCTTTTATACATTTTTTAACCAAATCTTTTCCTCTTGTCTTGGGATAAGAATCCATGCACATTACAGAATAACCATACTCATCCTTATTTTTACTATTAAATTCGTCTACAACTTTCTTTATTTTATCGTAGATACTATCATCACTATCAAAATCATTATCATTTATTTTTGGCACTACCTCTAATATCTTGTCTAATAAGCGTATTTTATCTATCCCAGTCTTCATATTATATTTAAGAGCCTCTGAAGCACTATATCCTGAAACTATTAATGACTTTACAGCTTCATCAATCTTTTCAGCTGATTCCCTAATTTCTTTTACAAGTGATGGAGCATCTCCCAATGCTATCTTAGCATTCTTCCTTTTACCTAAAACTTTGTCTTTAGATGCCTTGGCGGAAATATTAACCTTTTCAGCCATATCTTTAATATTGTCTTTGCTTGAGACCTTAATTTCCAGCTTAGATTCAAGCATCCCTTTTACAACACCCACAACCTCAGAATCCGCTTGATTGCCCTTTCCCATAGTGTCATTTAAATACCATAATTTACAAGACATTACGAAAAAGATATTAAATAAATATAAATATATTTTCATATTTAAACCTCTCTTTGCAGGAGAAATTTACATCATTTTATTAAGATTGCAACTTATCTGACATTTATTCTTTCTAAAATTATCTACTTTAGTCGTTAATGTAAATTAAAATAATCTACTAATAAAAATCATTTATTATATTTGATACTTTTTATTGGCTTTGAATTTTTTAGAGTATCTATTTTTTGTCTTATATTTCATCTATACTTTGCTCTATAATGCACTCATCTTGAATGGGGCATGAAAAAATACAATATACCAACTAAAAATTTTATAATTCAATTTTTAATTCAATACTAAACATATTATAAAAAGGAGTATCTTTAAGATTTATCTTTTTATTAAATTCTAATATATTTGCCATTTTTAAAGAACATCCTTTAAGAATCAAAAAATTATTGTCAAAATAGAATTGTAAAGAATTAGTATTTAAATTGGTTTTTAAGGAAACCGTTGTTTGCAATAATTCACGAATCCATGTTAGTTTGATCCCAGATCCAAAAAAATAATTATTATTCTTCGAATAACTCTCAAATACTATTGATAAATCATTAAAAACATCATTTTCAAAATTAATGTAATATCTAAGACCAAGCAAAAATCTATTGTCATCATCATCAAATTTATAATTTTTAGACCAAAGTAAGTCTTGTCTTAACGTAGAGTAAAAAAATATTCCACTAAAAACTTCAAATAAAAAATCAAAAATAATATTGATATCAAAAGTTTTATTTTCAATATTAAATGGGAATTCAACCATTGCAAGTAAATCTACTGCATCAAAAGAAGCTTGAAAATAAAGCCAGGGGGATAAATATTCAGGAGACAAAAACTTATTTAGGCTTTCTTTGTCGAACATAGAACCCAAAGAAATAGAATAATTGGAAATAAAATAATAAAACTCAAAAAACCACTCTGGCTCTATTGTGGTCCTTTTTAAAACAATATTTTCAATTAATCCATTTCCTAAATAATAATTTTGCTTACCTAATTTAAAAATAAAATCATTAAAGCTTAAATTGAAGAATAATTTATTAAAACTAAAATATTGATCATTATTTTGTACAATAAAAGAAGGAGCAAAGCCAAATTCTAACATCTTATAGTTTAATAAAAATCCCAAATAAGCTTCATTGGAGAATTGCAAAGCCCCTGTACCAAAAAAATCTTTTTTATCTTCATCGGGGAATAATAAAGAAAATTTCGTTTTTAATCCCAAATGTTCCTTAAAAACCAAAGGGGACTCAGAAAACAAAAAACTAGGAAAAGTCGAAAAAAGAATTAAGAAAAATTTTTTTAAAAATCCCACTATTAACTATCCTACATATACTCTCAATTCACATAATTTGAATATATGTCAAATATTCTATTAAATCCTTTTAAACTAAAAATAGAGTTGTTTAGACTCGTACTAATAATATCTTCTACATAAATTTTTGTACTAGAATCGTTAAAAGCTTTATCTTCAATTTCAAAATAAACAAAAGCATCGATTCCTTTAATATTTCCTTTTCTGTAAATTACTTCTTTTAAAGTTTTCAATTCTTTGTCTTTGTGTAAAGTTTTAAAATCATTTTTATTAATTTTTAATAAATCTACAAATGGATAGATTGATTTTTCTTTTGATTGAAATTCAAGTCTATTGTCTTCGGATTTTAATAAAACGAAATCTGTATTAAAATTTAAACCCAAAATATCTTTAAGTTCAGATGCACCCTTAACCTTATAGGATGCGCTTACCTTCATTGGAATCTTGGCTTGTCTTCCTAACATAAAATGCCCTTTATTCCTAATAGATAAAAAGGCAAAATCTGTTTTTGATCCTGACATATATATTAAACGTACATCCCTATTATCAATATTAACAATTCTTAGCCCCACACTTTCTTCTAAATTATTTTTTACATTAATTTTAAAATTCATCTTGAAAGCATAAATCCCGCTTTTTAATTGGGGATAATACAGATTCTCAAATTCTTTTATTAAACTTTTTTCATCCCCAGCATTTAATAAATTCAAAACACAAAAATTAAGAACAATTACAAAAATTTTAAGCATCGTTCATTACCTCTATTACCGATTTCTTACTTGCTTTGCTAAATGGCAAAATAGAAGAAAAAATAGCAAGAACTAACATAAAGATTGAAACATATATTATATCACTAGCATAATAAAATATATTGATATAATATGTTTCTGAATAGCCTGGGGGAGTAAAACTAATTTTCTGAAACTGAACAAAAAGTTTAGCAAAATAAGCCAATATTACTCCTATAACGATATTTATGACAGAAATGATTACAATTTCTAAAAATAGAGAGTAAAAAAGTTCCAATTTGGTTAAACCAATTGCTCTTAATGTGCCAAGTTCTCTAGTGCGCTCAATGCTTAATGCTGTCGTTATCTGGAAAAATGCAATAAATATAAGAAGAGATACTAAAACCAATATGAATATAAATGTTGTTCTAGTCATCCCTAAAACAGATTTAAAATAAGGATTAATCTCAAACCAGTCATTATAATCAAATGCAATCCCCTTATTTTTTTTAAAATTATCTAATTTCTTTTTAAAAGTTTCTAAAGTAGAATTATCCTTTAAAAACACTTGGATCACGTGTGCGCCACCCTCAAATGCAAACAAGTCTTTTAAAGTCTTAATAGTAGTAATCGCAAAAATATTATCTGCTGTTGAAAATGGAAATTTTACAATTCCAGCAACTTTAATATTTTGAAAATTCAAACCTCTGCCGAGTAAATTTGTCATTAGTGTAAGATCAGAATTAGTTTCCATTATTTTTTCTATACCAAATGAAGCCGCTAAATTACTCCCAAGTAAAAACTCACCCCCATTAGAATCATGAAAAATCGGTTCACCTTCTAGTAAAGATAGACTGCTTGTAATTATGTCTGGGTCTTCATAGGCAAATGCAAAAACCGGGTTACTTGTCGAAGAATTTCCAAGAAGCCCATCAAAATTAACTATTAAATTGGTGGATTGTAATTCATCATAACCAACTATTTCATCTCGTATAAGATTGATATCCTTTTCTTCAAGTAGCAACTCGTTCTTAAGACTACTAAATTTAGGATTAAAATAATTTTCTTTCGCAATTTGAATATGACCAGTTGAACTGACAAAGCTCTTTTCCATCCCTTCTCTGCTAAAATTCATATATCCAACAAAAACCAATAAAAATACCACAGAACTTGATAGAAGCAACGACAATAGAATTGTACGCCTTAAATCTCTAAAAATATTGTAAAAAGCCAATTTAAACACATTCACCTCCCACTAAAGACAGTACTCCATCTTCTATTCTATAAAGTTTATTAGCCAAATTTTTTAAATTGTAATCATGAGAAACGAAAATTCCAATTGCATTCTTATCTTTAAGATACTTTTGTATTGAAGTATAAACAAAAATGGCTGTTTCTTTGTCTAAATGACTAGTTATTTCATCTCCAATTATTAATTTGGGGTCATAAACAAAAGCTCTTGCTATTCCTATCCTTTGCCTTTGTCCTCCAGACATATATTTGGGTTTTTTATTAACAAACTTTGAAAGTTTAAAAAATTCTATTAATTCTTCCGTTTTAGACCTTAATTGCTTGGCACTTTTCCTTGAAAATCTTAGGGGCAATGAAATGTTATCAAAACCTGTAAGACTTGGAATAAGCTCAAAATGTTGAAAGATTAACCCCACGTTATATCTTCTAAATAAAGTCCTATCCTTTTCATTCATCGAACTTAAAAGAGTTGAGTTGAAACGTATCTCTCCTGTATCAAGCGAATCTATTCCAGAAAGTAAATTCATAAAAGTTGTCTTACCACTCCCCGTAGGCCCTGAAATCCAAACCATGTCCCTTGATTTTAAACTAAGTGAAATATCTTTATTTGCATGAACAATTTCCTGCCCAATTTTGTATTTTTTATTAACCAATTTTAAATCTAGACTAATATTCCCCACAAAACCTCCTATATTCTAAATTCAACTGTACAATTTAAAAAATTTTCTCAAAATAATATCACTCAAAAATTATTGAACTTAATAAAAACCCAAATGATAATTTTTTATCCTGATTAATACCAACCTTGAAGACAAAGGGAACCTCCTTAAATAACTTATAGCCTATCCCAAAACCCAAAATATAAAGAAACTTTCCTTTATCTAAAAGTAAATCCTCTTTCATGCCATATCCAATATCTGAAGACATCACCAAAAACAAATCGGAAGCAATATTTTTTAATGCTTCAAGAAAAAACAATCTATACTCCAATCCAAAATTAGAAATAACATTAAAATAAAGACTATCTTGATCCATTTTGGGAATAGTTAAAGCATAAAAATTTAAAGCATTATAATCAAATCCAGCTTCAAAAATAGAAGACTTTTTAAAATTGCCTGCCATTCCAAGATCAACCTTAAATCCCAACTCTCCAAAAGGAATATAAACAAGATATTTTAAATTCCAATGTACTCTATAAAACTGCTCATTATTATCTGGTAAATACTTATACAAGAAAGACGTTCTAATATCTGCTCTCTGAAACTCTGAATAATAAATTGGAAGTAAAATCGCAACTGTGTTTTCCAAGGTTAAAGCATTATGATATGACCCCTCAACACCAACTTCTGTTTCTTTGATTAAATGATTCATTAAGCCCGATCTAAATCTATTTTCAAGCCTTAAATAATTTAAATTATAGCCAAACTCAAAATTACCAATATGTTCAATATTCTTAGAATCAAAAACAAATGGGATCCTGATCTCATAAAATACCTTGGAAAAAAATTTCCTAAAATCATAAGCAAGTCCAGAACCAAATAAAAACATTTTAGAATAATCAGTTCCCAATCTAAAAAAAGGTGCGATTTTTGAATCATTTTCCTTAATGTTCAAAATAAAATCAAAATTATTTTCAAAATTATTTGGAATACTAAAGTAATCAAGATGAAATTCAAAATCCACTCCACTTATTACCAAATCGCTTAGTTCATCATCTAATTCATTTGCAAACACATCAAAGCAAATCAATATTAAAAAAAACACCTTTTTCATGAATACCTCAAATCTTTATTAAAATTAAATTTGGAGTCATTTCTAGTAAAAAGAATTGCCTTCTTTTAATTTTTCAATTGCCAACACAACCATATTCCCATTGGGGAAGATAGCCTTAGCTTTTTTTAAACACTCAATTGCTTCCAATCTTCTATTAGTACGGATTAAAAAAGAACTTTTTACTAATTCTTTTAAATATTTTTGCCTATTACCAAGATTAATACCTTCTGCTTTATCAATATAGCTTTTTGCCAATAGAATTTTATAAAAATCCTTATTTGACACTCTAACTGTATAAAAAATAGATAGGGGAATAAAAACTTTAACGTTATTGCCGTCTATTTTTAAAGCCTCTTCTAGATACCTCTTGGCATTAACAAAATAAAAATATAATCTATTTCCGTCATGAGGTATTAAATTTATAGCAAGCTCTCCCAATACCCTAAAATAGTCTGATGGAACATTCTCTTTTAAAGAAAGTTTAGAAGCATAATTATAATTACGAATTAATTTTTGAATCAACTCGTTATATTTATGTGGATCATTAATTAAGTAAGAAACGTCACACAAAACTAAGGACATAAGTAAATTCAAGTAATTATATTGAATGCTTTCCCTTTTATATTTCATTAAAATATTATTTTCTATGCTTTGAAGCTCATTTTTAAAAATTTTATCGGGTGCAAAAAAATCAAACTCAAAATTACCAGAACAATATTTAGTATGAATGCTTTCTATTTTATCTATGTATTCTTTTATACCTTTTTCAAAAGAGTATAAACCAACATTTGCTAAAAAAATTAAACACAACCTTAACATACAAAATTAACTTATAAATCTTAAATAAGTTGTATTAACCTCCTTATTCAACTAATTTTTTATAGGAAAATCCATAAACAAATTTCCACCCTTGTTTTGCTCTAGAACCATCTTGTGGAAAGCTCCGTTAGGAAATATTTCCCCAGCCCTAAGTATATATTTAAGACTTTCTTTTTCATTTTTAAGAAGGAAATATGCCTGGCTTATCCATATATTTGCGAAATATTTTTCTACATTTGTTTGACCATGTTTAAATCCTAATTGAGCAAAGGATAAGGTTTTATTTGGATCTCCTCCTGCAACCCTTGGAGCATACAAATACCAACTTGCAATAGAAGTATTAGCAAATGAGTTTTTACCATTAATTTTTAAAGACTTTTCAAAATATTTTCTAGTCTCATTTGCAAGCTTACTTAAAGCTGCGCCACCAGCATACCTCAAGAGCATTAAATTAACATCTCCCAAAACCCTATAAATATCACTTTGAATGTTTTTTTCCAAACCTTTAAAATCTATTGATGCAATTAGCTCTAAAAGAGATTTTTGAGTAGATTTTAAAACAGAATAACTTTTAGAAGAATTCTTTTTTCCTTCTTTATTCTGAAGAAGCCTGGCAATTTGGTAATCAATAAGATTAATAAAATATAGCCTGACACCAGGATTCATTTCACTCAATGTTTCTTTAAGCTTATTAAGCCTATATATATAGGCATCTTCATCATTTCTTTTTGACAATTCTTCAATTTTACCCGAATAATAGCCCTCTAATATGCCATAAAATTCTCTATTTGAAACATCAAATGAATATATATAACCAACACTAATAAATAATAATAAAAAACAATGACTAATTCCTTTCATAATTACACCATTAAAAATATAGCTCAATAATTTATCCTTTTAAGGAAATAAAAAAAAATTCAATACTGCACACTCATTTCTAAAATTTACTCTTAAATATTGGTTAAAATGAGTCAATATGTCATCATAAATAGTAATTTTATTAAACATTCATTTCTTTGATTATTTGAGAAATATATTTTATAAAATTGATGTATTTAATATAAAAAAAACAACTATACGTAAACAAATGCCAGTCTATACTAGTCCACACACAAACTCAAATCACAAAAAAATTACTTCTTTCTCTTCACATTTCACAAAAAAATCTAAGAAAAAATATTTATGATATAGATATCAATAATTATTTATATTCTTGTGTTACTATACATCTATAGTTAAAGACATTAAAAAATAAAATTTTAATTACTTTTTATGTAAAATAAATAGTCTTAACGCTTTAAAGCGCAATTATACTAAATAATAATAATATATATTATTATTATTTAGTATAATTGC
>NZ_CP018752.1 GCF_001922545.1 Borreliella garinii
AATATTTTTTTTGTATCGTAATTTAGGGATGGATAAATTATTCTTTTTAATTTCATTTTTGCATTAAACATAAAATAATCATCTCTTTGAAGTTTAAAAGTCTCTAGGAAATCATATTGAACACCATAAGATTTAGCTATTTGTATATCTTCTTCCTTTTTTTGAGCTTCTAGGCCTTTACCAATGTTTTCTAATTTTGAGATTGTGGTTTCTTCTTGAGAATGTTGATTTGAAGATTTTAAGATTGTGGTTTCTTCTTGAGAATGTTGATTTGAAGATTTTGAATTTTGAGATTCATTTTCAAGATTTTTGTTATTTTCTGATGAATTTTCTGAATTGGCATGGCTGTTTAGGTTTTTTAGATTTCTAGAATTGTTGCTTCGCTTTACTTTTTTTGGGGTTTTAGAAGTAGTGGGATTTTTTAGTTTGTTTGGATTAACATTGCCAAAAGGTGCACATGATATGCAAATTGAAGTTAATATTGCTGTAATAACGTTAAGCTTAATAATATTCAATTTAGAATTTTTCAAAATGATCTCCTTATAACTTTATATTATTAAATATTAATTTAAATTCAAAATAATAATATTACAATTTAATATTTTTATCAAGTAGTATTAAAATTATTTGATATTAAAAATTTAATTTCCATTGATGTTTTTAGCGTGAATTTAGATTGCATAAATTTTAAGAAAATAAGTTCATTCTTCTCTTTTTAAAATATAAAATGCAACAATTTGTATGGATTTAATAGATTTAATCTAGGGAATAATCTAAGTATTCTTTCATAAAATGGTCTTAGAGATTTTTTATATTTGTTTTAATATCTAAAAAATTTCGATTACAAGCTTCAATAGTTGCGGTTAAGGTTTTAGCAAAGTTTTGTTTTGTCTTTAAATTCTTTTCTATGTATTGTAATAATTCTTAAGAATCTTCTTGGTTTAACATGCATAATTCATCTTATATTTTTTTTAAATGCCTGTCTAGTTGAAATTGAATATCTAGCACCATTTGATGAAGAAAAATTTGAGTTGAAAATTTTTTCAGAGGATTTTTATTAAGTTTTTCAAGCATTTCTTTTCGGGCTTTAAA
This sequence comes from Borreliella garinii, assembly GCF_001922545.1. Lineage (NCBI taxonomy): Bacteria > Pseudomonadati > Spirochaetota > Spirochaetia > Spirochaetales > Borreliaceae > Borreliella > Borreliella garinii. The sequence goes on from NZ_CP018752.1 coordinate 1,093, forward strand.
GCTAATAAATCACTTCATCTATGTAGAAATTTATTTATTTCAAATTTAAAATCTAATGGTTATAACTCTTTTAAAATTAAAGAACTTATGAAATATTACTCAACATCTGAAATTGATAATATCTATGGGCTTTCTTCTGCAAACAAAATTCAAGCTTATAAATGTGCTAAAAATAGCTTAAAGTTATAGCACAACTATCTAAGCTTAAATATTCGCTTTGAAGTTACTTTAAATATTTTTCCACGAGCCCTTAAATCAAGTGAATCATATAATATTTCTTTCTCTTTTGTAGCAATAAAGTGTGTTCCATTAACCCCCGTGATTTTAACTTTACTTATTTCAAATTCATTTGCAGCTGCAAAGTAACCAAAAGATTCATATCTCACACTAGTTCTAATATCATGGTAATTTAGCATCATATAAGGATTTTTAATAAAACAATTGCTTTTAATGTACCCAAGTCCTAAAAATCTGCGATAAGCCACATTTATGTCAAAAGTATTAAATTTAATATTCTTAAACATACTTGTATAATAGTGCAAGCATAAAAAATAGCACCCCACCTCTGTATTTCTCCAAGCAAACTCCTATTGTTTTATTTTATTTTATTTTATTTTACTAATAAGCATTTTTTAAACCTCCTATGTTAAATAATTTTTTTAATTTTTTTAATTGTTTTATTTTTGGTGCCCCATTCAAAAGGGGACACTATTTTCATATTTTATATTACTCACATTGCTCGGCACAAAGACTTTATTATTTATTGGTATAAGTTCTTTAAATCTATCTGCTATTACTCTTTTCTTAGGATCACAATTAAATATAAATTGTTTGAATTTATAATTCACATGATTAATTAGTGGATATTTATCCATAATCTTATCAAGTTTAATTTTGAGCAGATCTTTTATAAGTTTTTCTCTTTTTTTGTTTTCATTGTGAATTTTATTTAGTTCTACTTTTAAGTTATTAATCTCAACAAGATCCTCCTCAAAATTTATGGCAGACTGCTCGGTTTTAATCTAAAGATCTACACACTCAACATGCTCTACAAATTCATTTATCCAATCAAACTCAACTCCAGATTGATAAAAATCGCTCTTTACTACCAACTCTTCAATCTCTTCAACAAGCTTATTAAGCGTATCATTATCAATGCTGCTAGATATTAATACCTTAACCTGATTGTTTTTAACAATTTCGGTTCTTATATTGAAAGCCTCCCGTTCATATTTAAGAACAAAATTAAGCACTTTTGATATTAAAGAATCATTTCTCTTTATCTTTCAATTAACTGGTGCAGCTTCTATTAAAAAGAACAAATTACAATACTCAAGCCCAATACATGCTAGTTGCATTTGTGCCTGCACATAGTATTTGAAAAAATACTTACTACTTAAAAATTGCCATTTTTATTGTGTTATTCAATAGCTCTACTAACATAATGAGAGCTACTACTCTTAATCTCTAAAACTCTATATCACCATAAATATTCAATTCATAAACCACCCATCAATTGTTGAGCCTACCAAAGGATCAAAATTATCTATTTTTTTGAAATAATTATATTTATTAGCGCCATTAGCATATTTATTTTTATACAAAACCACAATATTATCACCGTACGCCTTAACAAATTTTCTAAATCCTAAATTCTCCAACTCTTTACCTTTTAACATGTATAAATTCTCTTCAAAAGAAAAACTCATACCAAAATATTTAAGCACACTATTTAAACACTCCGTTTTGTATATTTTGATTGTTATTTGTTATGTTTAACATAATCGTCAACCTCCTGTGATATTGTTATTAACAATATATATAGCAAAAACTATTTTTGCCAACTTTTTACAAAAATTTTTACAAAAAATTAGGGGCTTGGCTAAAGCCTCTATCCAAAGAACTAAGCTCCACCCCACTAAATTAGATTCAATTAAATTTATTTAAACAATAGCAATCCTTTATGGCTCTATATTATAGATAATATAGCAAAAACATTTTTGTCAACTTGTTTATAATAATTTTTGCAAAAATAAGTAGAACTTAACTGAATTCTTTAGTTAAAGGACTAGCTAAGTCCTACCAAAATGTAATCTTTGTTTTATATATTCGATACGACAAACATATTATGTACTATTTACATGATTACAAAAATTATTTTTGTCAATTTTTTTAAGAATTTTTATAACAAAATAAAGACTTTATTAAATTATCTTGTTAAAGAACTTAATAAGGCATGGGATCTTGGCTTAATTCACTTTTAAAAAAATAATTTGTTAAGGTGTTTTAGCGGTTAAATATTATGCAATTTAGAATTAAAATTAATTTGTCTTTTTACAAAACAACTTATTTAGGCTCTTTTGTAAAAAAGTTTAAATAAATGCTAATTTAGAAGAGATCAAAAATAAACTGTTGTTTTTTAATCATATCTATCAGCATTATAATATATTGCTTAAAAAGCAAATTATGAATTTTTCATTATTTAATGTATTATAAATATTTAGTAGATAACGCACGGAAAATTGGTCCGAAAATTGCTTCTATTAATAGCATAAAATGTATTAGTATGTTTCCCGTATTAAGATCTTTACGCAAATCCTTTACTTTATTTTCAATCTTATTAGTAAGTCCACTTTTAACACTATCTATCTTGGCGTCTAAACTATCTATCTTAATGGTTAAATTTTTCTCTACAAAATCTATTTTAACATCTAAAGCCCTTTCTACATTATCTATTTTGGTATATAAACCAGATATATCTTTTGCAAACTCTTCTCTATAGCGTCTATTTTGGTATCTAAATTAGATATATCTTTCCGCAAATTTTTCTCTGCATTAATTATTTTCTCTTTTAAAAAGTCAAAGTTGTAATTATCATTATGAAAAAATAAAATCTATTGCCTTCTCGCTAAACCCTATATTTAAAAATTCATTTTTTATGCTTTCTATATTATATGTTCTGTACACTAAATTGTTCATAAAATCTCCGTATTATCCTTTTAATTGTTTATATTCTTTCATAATTCTTTTAATTGTTTCTGTTTCATTATTAAATAATTTGTCTAATAAAAATCCCGTGAACTTAGCATTTTTTTTGTAAAAATCGTAACTTTCTTTACTTTTAAGTTGAAATCTTAACGGCTTTATTGGATTTTGTTTTGTTTTTTTTATTATTGAAGTTTTTTGACCCTCTATTAAATCAAGAGAATCGTAAATACCATTCTCAATTATATAATCTTCATTAAGAATTCCTGCTTGTAATGCTTTTGCTAATTTTAAATATATGTAAACCTGGGTTCTTGCCAATTTATAATCTCTTATAAAAGCATCAAAACTTTTATATCCATCTAATTTATAGTATTCATTATCCTTAATTTCTTTTAAGATTCTAATACTTTCTACTTTATAAAAAATTTTCTTTTTTATATTGGTCTTTAACCTATTTTTTAAATCATTGTAATGAGCAAATATCTCCTCTTTGGTAATTATTTTTTTTTCACCGTCAGGATCGGCCACCCCTGGTAAAACCCTCTTATTTAATTCTATTTCCATAATAAACCTCTTTTATTAATAATTCGTACGGATCCGTACGAATTTATTTAACATGTTTATCATACATAATGAAAAATCTTGACAATACTTCTTTATATTCATAAATATAATCTTTGGTCATATCAAATTCATCATTTCTAGCAATTTTTTTATTTAAATCTTCTCGTTCATGGATAAACCCCAAAAATCCTGTTTTAGAACCAACATGCTTTAACAATTGCTTATGAGTATTGTTTTTCTTAAATCGTGTTATAATCAAAAACATTGGAATTTTTATTTTTAAATTGTTCATATGGAATTCTAATAATTCTAAACTCTCAACTGCCCATTTTTCCGCAGTCATTGGAACTATTATACAATCACTAGTTATTAAAGCATTTGACAAGGTGAAATCTAAACTAGGATTAGTATCTATTATTACATAATGATACTTCTGCTTTAAAAATTCTAAATTGTTTTGCAACCTTAACTCTTTTAACGGGATAGATTCACTTAAAAATTTATTTAAAGTTAAATAACTGGGGATTAAGTCCAAATTTCCTTTAATATTTACAATTGCATCATTTATATCCAATTTTTCTTTTAACACTCTATAAACATTGATATTATGAATATCAATGTTTTGATTTGAAATTTTTTTATAAAAATAACTTGTGGTGGACGCTTGTGTATCCATATCTATCAAAAGCACTTTATTATCTTTTGCAAGTAATGTTGAAAGTATAATAGCACTTGTGCTTTTACCAACGCCACCTTTAATTGATGCAATTGTTATTATTTTAGGTTTTTTAGTATCCATTTTGTTAGCAGTCCTTGTTCTGGGTATTTTTTTCCATAAAATTCATATACTTTTTGTTCTAAATCTGTAAACATACTAAACAACACCTTGTTGTAGTGATTATTCATTCTTTCTTTATCTAGCAAGCGATACAACCCTTTAAAATAGCAAAAAACACTGCCCGCCTTAAATCTAAATTCCATATAATATGCCCGTGCAAATCCATAAGATTTTCTATTTCCGTTTGCTTGATACTTTATAATAGCCTTTTTTATTGGTTTTCTGAAACCGTAAAAAATTCCAATAAACTTATCCCCTTCTTTAATGGGGTATAAATGCGTTTCTTCAACAATTCTTTCTCCATTAAACAAAGCTCTTAATGATAATCTAAATTCATTTTTTTTCTCATAAACTCCAAATTTGTAAATATCCATCATTATTTTTGTATGGTACATTGCTTTACCATTTTCTTTTTCAATCAAAATAAATCGTTCTTTATTTTGGCATTCGACTTTACATTTTCCTTTTTTTATGGGTTCTGGTGCGCTTTCCATATTAAATCCTCATACAACTTCTTTTAGCATTAAAAAATTATTTTCATTTTTTATTAGTTCTAATAATTCATAATAATAAATATTAAATACTTCATTATATTCTAATTTCTTTTTACTATTCAAATAAGTTTTTATAATTGGCTTTATAATTTCAATATTTGGCGTTTTTCCTAATCGCTCAATAAGGATATTGAAAATGTTTATCTTTATATTCTCATAATCTTTTTGTGAATTTTCTTTTTTCAATTCAATTGATTTTTCTAATTTGAATGTTATTTTGCCTAAATCGTTATATTTTTGATATTCAATAATAAAATGCGGCTTGTTTTTGTAGTTTTTATATATTTTTTTAAATTCTGTTTCCAATTGTTCAGCATTGTATCCCCTTTTTTCTAATTCTTTTTGAGTATTTTCTAGTATTTCTTTTAATTTGTTTTGTTTTTTTTTAAAGCAAAATTTATTTAAAAATGAATCTTTATGTTTTAGTAGTTTAATCTCAATGATTTTTGAGACTTTAAGCATTTTAATTTTCGAGTCTTTATTAACGTCTAATTTTAAAATAAAAGGAAGAATTTCTTTACATTTAAAGTTGCATTTGTTTGAATATTTTATTATTTGAAACTTTTCTATCTGTTTTTTCTTTTCTTCTTTTTTATTATTATTTTTATTACTTAAACACTCCTCAAAACCTACATTCCCATTTTTATTAAATTTCTCTTTAAGGCCCATTTCAATTCTTTTTCCAAATCTTGAATGTTTTTTTCCTAAAAAGAATTTGTTTATCTTGGGGTAACACTCTTTTTTTTCATAATTAAGTTTATAGTAAATTTCAGTACCACAATTTACCCCCATATGTTTATAGTAGTTTGTTGTGACTTTTAGCTTTTTTTCTAATTCGTAAAGATAATTTTGTAGTGTTTTTAGTTTAATGGGATTTTGACCATTTCTTTTTAGATTTTTATTAAAGTAATAGAGTATGATGCTTTGGGTATATTTTGGATATTTTTTGTTTATGTAGTCTAGTGTTGAGATAAGAACTATTAATTTATGCTGATGTTTGTTGTAGCAATTTGGCCTTTTTTTATTGGTTAATATTGACATAACCGTCAACCTCCTGTGATATTGTTAGTAATAATTATAAATAATATAATACAAAATTTTGATTTAAAAGTAAATACTTTTCTAAAAAAATATTAAATTAAATTATTAATTTCATTAATTAAATGCATTTTTTATAATTTAGTAAAAGAACAATTGATTTTAGTCTTAAGTTAGACTATACTACAAATAACGTAGTTGTTTAAATATTGACGTTTACAACTGCCTGTATATTGTAATTTGCAAAAAATAATAATATAGTGGGGACTTAACGAGATTCTTTGTAAAAAGAGTTTGGTTAAGTCCCACTTTTTTGTAAAAAGTTGGCAAAAATAAGCTTCAGAAAAGATATGAAAACCCTAAGGATGAATTTACCAGGCATTGACAAAAGTCTTAAGGAACATAATTATAAGTATCAGAATTTCAATGACATAGTAGAATAAATTGAAAACGCTATAAAGAAACATAATTTGGCGCTTGATTTTTTCAAAATACAACTTTTACACACGATCCATATGGTAGAGTTTATGTTGTTAGGACTACATTCTACAGCACAAGTCTGGGTATGAAGAATCATTTGATACATCACTGTTTACAGAAAATTTACAATGGAACAATTAAAATGGGTTTAAAAATGTAAATACAACGTCACAACTGGTTGGATCAGCTATTACTTATTTCAAAAGGTATGCTTTTAGTTGTCATCTTCACATAAGAAGTGAAGTGGATACTGATGCAGTGCCTATTTATAATAATTATGAAAACAGAAATTCTATGCCTAGCAAGCAAGTTAGTGTTAGTCAAAAACAAGAACAAAAACAAGAGATTAGTCAAATTCAAAAAAAATAACAACACTATTCAAAACCAGAAAAGAGATATTAATCGAGAACAAAAAAAAGATAGGCTTTATTATTACGGTGTTTTTAAAGAAGCGTTGTCTAATGTAAAAAATTGGGTTAAATAGCCCTACAACAAAAGATAATATAAACTCAATTATTCAAAAAATAAGCTTTATTCAGAATATAAATCCCAATAATATTGATGATATCAAGAAAATTGGAGCTAATTTAATCTTCTATTTTGAGGAAAATAGTGGTTTCAAGAGTATAAAGTATTGGGCGGAGCTTATAAAAGACTATTTCAAGAAAAATAATGGATTAAATGATTTAAAAGATTTTGAAAAGTTTATGTCGTTTAAGCAACCTATTTATGGTGCTAGCTTGCCAATATTCTTTGGTGTCTTAAAAAAAGACAAACAATTTGATTATATATTTGCAGCTTAGCAATACACCTAAATAGCAAAGCCCCCACAATAAGGGGGCTGTTATTACGGAAGAATATCACACAAACTACTTGCTTGTTCTAGAAATCGATCTATATTTCCACCACTAAGTGCTCCTTGAACCACCTGTTTGAAAGTGTTTTCCCGTTGAGCAGCGCCCTGCTTTCCCCTACATTTATCAAGTTCAGTTTTTATGTGGTCAAGCGCTGTTTTTATTTTGGATACATCATATTGTAAAAATGTATCAAATTCCCCAGCATTAGTTAGAGCGGTTTTTAACCAATCAAGTTGTTTTTTTTGATCATCATTTAGCTTTTCTCTAAGAAGTTCTTCTGGAGATTTAGGTTTTTCTTGTGGTATTTCTTCTTTTTGTTCTAAATCACGCTTTTGTCTACTTTTTGATTGTTTGGTGGCATTTTTTTAAAGTTTCATTATCATTAGAATTACAGCCATTTAGCACAATTAAAAATAAACAAAATAATATATTTATAATTTTCATTATTACTCCCCTTTTTTATCTTTAGTACAATACATTAAGCAACAAAAAAGTTTACTCTTTTAAGTATAGATCTTATTTTGAGAAATATTGTTGGTTGTTGGGGGATTGTTTGGAAATAATAAATTATATGCTTTGAGGATTATTTATAATTTCTAGTTAGAAAACCCATTAATTATCGATGTAATAATATTTGCTATGCTAGATATAGCAATTGGAGTTATTATTATAATAATTATTAATCTGTTGCTTACATTGAGTTTTTCTAATAAAAATTTTTCATGAATTTTGAGTTTTTCGTCAAGATTTTGTTTTAAATTCTTTTCTACAGTATCAATCTTATTAGTAAGTTTACTTTTAACATTGTCTATCTTAGTATTTAAATTATTTTCTACATAATCTATCTTAACAGCAAGTTCGCTTTTTACAAAATCAATTTTAGAAACAAGATTGTCAAACTTTATCCCAAATTGTTTTTATAGACTTTCTAAATCTCTATATGTAAGCTCATTGTGATAATATCTTTTAGATAAATATTGTGCTATTAGTTGTTCCATCCCCAATCTTATAAACTCATTGTATATTTGTTCTTCAGTTATACTTGCAGTATTTGTTAGCGCTGGTTTCATAATATTTTTCCCTTACAGCCTACTATATACTATTTTAGTGGACTTTGGATATTTTTACATATAAAGTATAGGTTCTTGCAAGAACAACTTATTTGTAGTTTACATTTTTAACTTTGAATGTTGATTATAGACTTTTTTAGCTATAGGTTTTGTTTTTTAAATGTACTCTGTACTCTAAAAGTAGTTTGACATTATATTTTATTGTAGTTATTGAGTGTTCGTCTTTTAGTGTTGATAAGTTGGGATAAATATATTCTAGATAATTTGGATCATTAGCCGTTACTTTTGTTTTTGATAAAAATGTTACAAGAGACATAGCATAATCTGATATTTGTGCTTCATATTTAGCCAAAGCTCCTAGTGTTTGAATAATTGGCGGGTTTGGTTCGTCTGGTAGGCTAGCAATGGTAGTAAAACATAGCAGAAAAGTAATTAATAAGTAGTTTCTAGTTTAAGCATTTTCACCTCTTTTAAGAGTGTCTACATACTCTTTCATAATTTTATTGCGTTTTGCTTTCAATGAGGAGATAATTCTCTTACTTTTGCTAGTAGAAATAGCCTCTATTGTCTCAATATTGTATTTGAAAATGTCTTATATTTCTTCAAATATTTTTATTGATTCGGCCTTTTCCATAGCTTTTAGTGTTTCAATATATGTTTTGTAGAAAAAATCTATTACCTTACTAAAAGTATTAATGTAGTTATGATCTATGTTTGTTTCAGCTTTAGCTATATTGGTTGAGTTGGATAGCAAATTAAGCTCTAAACCAATAGTGTTATTTTGCATTATTTGCTCCTTTTTGATAAATAGGTTTTCCTTCTTTGTTGAATTTTAGATTGTTAAATATTTTTAGATTTTTTCATCAGAATTAACTAGATCAATACATTGATTGATTTTCTTATTCACTGGAGCTAATGTTTCAGATATTATTAGGGTTAATGTATTCTCAAGTCTTTCCATATTTGTTTTATAAATTAATATATAATGAAAATATAACTCATAAACTAAAAAAAATCTTTGTGCTCAATTTCATCAAATTCATCTTCAAATTTAGAAAATATATCAATAAGGGTTGATATAGATGTAAGTCCAATCTCAAGATTGTCTTTAGATAATTTCACGAATTAACCTCTTTTTTTAATATGATTATTGTCATTTCCATTTCTAAAAATCTTATCTATTACTATAGACAATATGTTTTTTAGTAGTGGCTTGGGAAGAATTAATCCTCTTAAAACTAGCACTGCTACAAAAATCATTACGGCCATAAGTTTTATTTCGTTTTAATTGATTAGAAGGTCTGTTAATAGTTGTTTTTTAATCCTCGATTTTAATTTTTACATGTATATATTATATACCAAAACTTTAATTTTTGCTAAAAAAGTTCATACTTTTAAAAGATTGGGGACGGCACTTCCTGATATATATCTTCTTTTTTGGACATACCAGCTTTTGTATAGTGAAATTATGGTAGATGCTCCATTGGGTTCCGTGTGTTCATATAGTATGGTTTTTCATATTAATCGGGTACCTTATATATATCATTTTTGTAGTAGAATACCCATGGTGTTCTGCATAAATATCAATATTAAGGTAAATGAGGTCATTGTTATTATATTTGTTAAAAACAAGAGTTACATCGTCACGGCACTCCAAATGAATATATATATATTGATTTGTTCTTGTATGCATACGGATATAGCGTATTACCATAAGTTGTGTCATTATACTGATAATCGGATTGTACTCCGAGTAATTGTTTGGGAACTGGGATTTTTTGAATACTGCTTGAATTAGGCACTATCAAAAGATTATTACTTCTAGATGGAGTAGCCGATGATATACTATTTGTAAGTTGTGATTTTATTCTGCTAAAAAGGTTAGAAAGATTAGTAAAATAATGGTTAATTAGTTTATCTGTTATTTTAGTATAAATTTTTTCTACAAAATCTGTATTGGCTGCAAGTTCTTCAGAGATTGTAGATTTTATTATATCCTTGAAATAGCCTAGCCCCTCCCCCTTAAAGGTTTGTCTTTAGTGGTTTTCAAAAAATTTTCATAAGCAATCGCGTTACTACTTGAAACTCTATCACCAAGGAGTAAAAGGTCAGTGTCTTTAACATCATTAGCCCTATTCAAATCTTTGATTTGTACTGTTTCTTCTTCATCAATTAATAATTTTTCTTGATCTACGGCCATTAAGCCCCCTTAATTTTTAAAAGTGATAATATTTTGACCATCTTTTTTATTAATTTTAAGCATTCTTCCAATATAAATAATTCTTTTTATAAACTCATAAATTGAATGATTCCAGCCTTTGGGAAGTGAATTAAACATTAAAACCTTTTTAGATACAGCGTATTCCGATTTTTTCTCTAATTAGTATCTTTTTAAGCATTTTGCCTTTTTCTACACTGGGTGAAATAAATGTGGTAAACTTTGTTTTTATTGTCCTTTTTAGAGAAACATCAATAACACCAGCCTCAGGTTCGGTAAAGCTGTAATATCTACATTTAAAAACGCCTTGAAAATCAGTCTAAACGATTCATCAGTGTCAATATGACGTAAAGCAAAAATAACACTATTAATATTGCTTGTAACGCTTTTTAAAGTTTGAGTTTTTGCATAAAAAATTGATAAGACTTGAGATATCCATATAGCAATATATCTTGATTTTATATTTTCTTTTGCATCAATAGATATGAAGTTAGAATTGAGCGCTTTAATCCCATTAAGCAGTTTTTGTGTGTATTCAGTTTCTTTAATTAGCAATTTATAAATTTGAGTATCTTGCAAAAAATTGGGTATTTCCATATATATTAAGTATCAATGTCAATAAGCAATCGATAAGTTGCATTGAAAAGCAGCATTGTATCATCAGTAATGGCAATATCTTTATTTGTTTGAAAATTGCTATCAGTAATGCTTGAAATTCTTTGAGTATCTGTATCTTTAACATAAGCTTTAATTTTCATTGACCTAATTCCTTTTACTTCGTTAACTGGAGCAAAAAAGTCTTGATATTCAAAATCAATTCCCATGTCAGAATAGTTGTTTGCAATAATCCTGGAATATATGTCTCTAATTTGAGAATCTATGTTTAATTATACATGGTTTTTAAGATCGAGTTTATACTTTACTTTCATGTAAACATATTTTCTTTTGTTGAGCGATATTTTGTAGGATTTGAGTTGCTCGGTTGAGTTGAGTCCATAAATTTCTATGTCTCCCTCAAGCACAGTGTCACCAGGAGTTGTAAGATATAATGTTTCCCAAAGTTGGGCCTTGAATTCAAAAGTGTTAATATTAGTTTTACTGCTGTCTAGTAAATCTTCTTTTAGAATTATATATATATATATTAGCTTTACCAGCTGAACTTTTGATATTAGCATGTTCTACTTCATTAAGATTAAGTAAAGCAGTGCGAACCGCACTGTAGGTTGTGCCTTTAGAAGAGATGTGTTCTTCAATAGCAGCCCAATAAGTACCACCCGGTTTCATTTTAGAAGAAAACAAATTAAGTTTATTAATTATTTCTTATTCAATCAATGCTAAAGAAGATGCAATTATGTTATAAATTTAGCTGTGATTATCATCAATACGAATGCCATAATTTACGCGCAAGTAATCCCTTTAGGATTTTACTATATCCTTAATTGTACTTTTTAGAATACCAAAATCAGAATCAAAAACAATGCTCATAAATCAAGCTCCATGTTCAAAACATCGTCCCGGGAAAAAAGGATATATGCACTTTACGGCCTTGTATTTCAATTGAGATATTGATTATATCCAAGTTAAGCTCCTTAGATATTTCATGGAAATAGTTTTTTGCGGCTTGTAGATTATTAATTTTGAGTAGTTTGATAAGTAAAAAGTAGTCTAATCCCTAATTAGGGGCATAGCTTAGACTAGTCCTTAGGGTTTTAAGAAAGAAAAACAGCTGTTGTTTTTGCTCATCAATTCCATTAATAAGCAAAACATCATTGTTATACACCAAATTGAAATTATCGCCAATTTTTAAATCCATACTCTTAATTATGCCATATTTAGCAAAAATTACTTAAACAAATTGTTGATATCAACAGTAGTTCTAGAAGTTGCTATTCTTAGGTTTGCCTGATCAATTATTGGGTCCCTCATAATAGTTATACCATTTGATAACACTGATAATATTATCTAGAATTTTTTCAAGCTAGTTGTTTGGTTGGCTATTTCAATCGTACTATTTGTTTTGATCTTAATATTATCACAAATCAGATTCAAAGTTTTTGGGCTAATTGTGCTAAGTATATAAAAATAATGTTTGTCAAAATGAATATCATCATTTTTATCAAAAAGATTAATGTTTGATTGAAGTAGTAAAACAGTATCGCTTTTTGATAGTTTAAAACTGATATTAGATATATTTTTTGTGTGAATTTCTAAACTCCCAAATTCTAGTATTGTAACTATAGCCCCTTGGGTTTGCTTTTGGAACTCCTTTGCAATACCAAGTCTAGTTATGAAAATGTTTGGGTAAAGCCAATTTTTCACGTCTTCTTGTGCCAATGCATGACCATAAAGGCGCCGGTTCATTTTGTAAATTTTGTATTCTTTGCTCATTTCAAACTCCTTTGCCTTTTTAGTCTAATACTATTAGAATCGTCATATAGTTTAAGTATTAATGAGCACTCATCTGTGTTGTTACGTTTGGCGGTTGTTTTTTATATGGTGTTTTTTATAACATTTTCTAGTACATCAATGAATGAAACTTTGTCACCGACATTTAGTTTGTGTGTGTAAAATGTTGTAGCGTTCCAAAATATAAGATTCAATTTGAGTGTGGTGCCCAAAGTAATTTCTTGTTGTGGGATAAACTCAAGCCCATAATCTTCTAATGCCTCTTGGTGTACATTTTTTTCTCTTTTTTATACTTGGTAAGTATGAAATTGTATTTATACTCCTTTATACCAGTACCAATATCAGCTATTATGTTATGAACATATACCCCTTTTATTTTGTCGATGAACTCTTTTGGTGTTAATTCATAAATATTTCTGTTAATGATTTTCGATCTATCTTCTTAGTCCATATTAATAATATTGCGATTGGGAAATACAGATTTTATTGCCTCTTCAACCGTAATACCCTTAAATTCTTTAAGCTCCCAACTTTCTATTAAAGAAGTTGCTTTTAGTTGGTAAATGAGCATCAAGCTCGACACTAAAATCTCTGCCAAGATAATCAGTGCTCATAGGAGGCCCTAAAGTTCCCGCCATTAAAAAATCAAATTTTTTCTCATGGGCAAATTTTTTATAGTATATTTTTACTATATCTCCAAATTTAATGTCGTTGGCGAAATCTAGAGGCAAGTTTCAAAGTACAATTTTTGCTTGTTTGGAGCTTATAGTATGAATATTTGAATACACGTTGGATATAGAAATATCAACATGAATCCCATCTTGTGTATTTATTATAATTTTAGGAATTTCTTCGGGAAAAGGAATTCCATCAATTGATTTTTTTAATTTGTCTATATTGTAAAATTCAATCTTCAAGTTGTAACTTAGTAACATGGGTTATCCTTTATATTTTGCTAATGTAAAGTTTTTTACTATTTCTATTGAAAGATTTACCTCAACTTTATCAATGAATGGAGTGTCTGTAAACGCAAGACTTGTAATTATAGCTAATTCTTTAAGGCCAAAAGTTGGACTGTGGATACTAAAAGGAACTTGAGCTTGAAGTCTATTGGCTAGTTGTTCTTTTACAAGGTGGAGTCAAGTCGGAGCAAAGAATTGCCAAAAACAGTCATTTTGAGTGGCGATAGCATCTCTTGATATAAAGAGGTCAACTCTCCACCGCTTAATGAGATATTTTCACCCGTCATTACGGGGATGTAATTTACATATTCTGCTTTTCTATCATAATAGTTGATAACCGGTCTTTTAGAGCAGCTAGTATTATAAGTGTGATATTATCTGGTTTTTTGGTTTTACAAAGAACAATTGGGGAACATAGCCAAAGCCTCTAAGATCTGGCCTAGGAAATAGTACTAAAAAATTATCTGCTCCAAAAAGAGAAAATATTTGGATTGTTACATCTTTTGCTATTTGAAAAATCTCTGCAGACGATATTTTTTCGCTGTTAATAGTCATAAGTAATTACCTTTTCATCAAAATTATGGAATATCATTATCTATGTTTTCTTTGCTTTTTGGTTTTGATTTAGGTGGACTAGGGGTAGGTTCGAGATTATCTCTAAAAAACTGACCAACTAATGGCAAATTGGCAAAAAGACTTTTCAACTCTTTACAAAAAGCCCAATAATATGTGTTTTAAAAGTAAGCCATTAAGGTAATCAGTTACTATTTTGATGAATTTAAGTAGTAGTGGGTTCAAAACAGTGTTGGTTAAATTTGAAAGAGTTTGCTCAGCTGAGGCCAAACTGCTATCAATCTCTTCCTTAGTATTGGCTTTTTGTAATGCCTAAAGTTTTAAAATCGTTCATCATTTCAACCATCTTAGTAATTTTAGATCCCAGAGCTACTTCAGCTCTGCTTTGCCAAGCTTTTTAGCATTTTCTATATATTGGTCGCCCACCCCCGATCTTTTTAGTAGATCTAAAAGTCCATCTCCTTCTCCACCAAGGAGACTATTAACATCTTTGACAGCGTTCTCGCTGCTTATAACGCTGCTAGATTTTAGCATAGCTGAAAATTCTATTGCTTTTTTCAAGTTATCTGTAGTACTTAACTTATCTAAATCTCTTGGAGCACCTTTAAAGACGCCAGCCTGATATAAGAACTCTTTTTTTTCTAAGTCGCGTTCAAATCCTCTAGTTCTACCAAGAATCCCCCTTTTTCCTTTAGTTCCCATTATCTTATCCGTTCTTCTTTCGTAAAAAACGCGCTATTGAGAAGTTTAGTTTTATTCGTTTTGGATGTTTCTTTAAACTATTTTTAGCAAATCCCAAAAGACCGCCTCCTATTTTACTTATAGCATTGCTAATGACATTTCCTAAGGCGATGCCTATTGCAATTTTGGCAACAAGCCCCTTTCCTTGAGAGGCCGCTATCATTTTATTTTTTGCTTTTGATTCTTTTGTAAGTTCTTTATACCCCAATCTTCTTTTATCTTTATCTGATATTAAAGATCTTTTGAATGCCTCTTTTCTAGCTTTTTTAAAGCCCATCCCTTGTTTTATAAGCTTTTTAGTTTGTGTAAGTCTATATTTCTCAACACGTTATCTTAAGCTTTCAAATTTGGATTGTCTGCTTAATTCTTTTTTTCTTATCTGACAAATTATTTTTTACAATATCTTTAGTACCCCCCCAAACTAGATTTTCTAGGCTTAAGATATTTCTCCATTTTACTAATATTTTGTTCGATAGCCTTTTTTGTTGCTGTATGGTCAAGAATCCCTTTAAATTTAATGGTGAATTTGTTGCTCATTAAGCCTTCACTTATTGAGAATTAATTCATACAATTCTTTTTCTAATTTAAGATCGGCGATCTGGTTGACTTCAATAAGCTCATCACAAGGCAATTTCTTAACCGTGTTGTACGAGCAAATATTCATTATTACTGGAAAGTAGTACCTATCGTTCTTTATCTTGTCAAGCAAGTTAAAATACTTTTTTATGCTCTCATTAAGACTTACAATGGCTTGATCAAGCTCTCTATTTCTTTTGCATATAAGACAGACATAAGGCGATTAAATTGATTATGCTTGAGTGTAGGGCTTTTTAAGAATTTTGTAGCCATTTAATATCTTCTTTTTTGATAGTATTTAGTTAAGCTTATATGGCAATAATGGGATGCTTATTGTCTACTATAACATTTTCTGGAAAATCCTTATCAAGATTTTTTTATATACTCATATTGGAATTTGCCTTCGTCCGCAAGATTATTCATACATTCCCTCTTTACTTTAATTGTTTTTGTTATTTACATTTATTATTCTTATATTTATACTATAAACACTAAACATATTAATACATAGTAATTTAAAAACTAAAAACTAAAAACTAGAAACCAAATACAATAGTTACGTCTCTACTGTATTTTCTACATTATTTAAAATACCGTTAGCTAAATTATTAGGATAATCTATGCTTTTTATTGTCATTTTTCAAGACTTATAGATAAAGCTAACAAGCTTTATCTATAAGCTTTTCACATAGCTTAAAGATAATTTTCTATAAAAGTTATTTTTTTGTTTATTTTAACATCACGAAGCATCCTTTCAGCATTAACTGCTGTTTTCTTTGGCCCCAAGTTAGTCAAGATAAATAGAAATTAGACAATTGATATTAAAATATAATTGATATTAAAATATAATTGATATTAAAATATAATTGATATTAAAATATAATTGATATTAAAATATAATTTAAGACATTATGTTTATTATAGGAGTGTAAATATGAAAAAATTAATAAAAATATTACTGTCAAGTTTATTTTTACTACTCTCAATATCTTGTTCTTTAGATAATGAAGGTGTAAATTCAAAAGATTACGAATCAAAAAAACAGAGTATATTAGGTGAATTAAATCGGCTATTGGGGCAAACTACAAATTCACTAAAAGAAGCAAAAAACATAACAGATGATTTAAATGCATCAAATGAGGCAAATAAAGTTGTAGAAGTAGTTATAAGTGCGGTTAATTTAATTTCATCTGCTGCAGATCAGGTAAAAGGTGCAACAAAAAATATGCATGATTTAGCTCTAGTGGCAGAAATAGATTTAGAAAAAATAAAGGAATCTAGTGATAAAGCAATAGTTGCGGCTAATGTTGCAAAAGAAGCATATAACCTTACTAAAGCAGCAGAACAAAATATGCAAAAACTGTATAAAGAGCAGGAAGAGCAACTAAAAACACTATCTGATTCTGATGAAATAGAACAAGCTTCTGATGAAATAAAACAAGCTAAAGAGGCTGTAGAAATAGCTTGGAAAGCTACAGTAAAAGCAAAAGATGAGTTAATTGATGTAGAAAATGCAGTCAAAGAGGCATTGGATAAAATAAAGACAGAAACTGCAAACAATACAAAACTTGCAGATATAGAAGAAATAGCAGAGTTAGTATTACAAATAGCCAAGAATGTAAAGGAAATAGCGCAAGAAGTTGTGGCCCTGTTAAATACTTAAATATATTTTGATTAACTAGATTGTGGAATTAGCTAGAGTTTTTAAGAATAAATTTCTTAAACAAAAAAATAGCGATACAAAAAATGTAAGGCTAAAAGTATAGCTATTTTTAATAATGTTGATGAGCAAGTTAATAAAAAAGAATATTTCTTAGCTAAGATATGTGTGGTTACTATTATAATAGAGTCTTCTTTTAAAGAAGACTCTAATTTAAATATATTAATATTTAAATATTTTTTTATTCATTTTAAGACTTACTTAAAACATTTTTTGAATTTTTAATATAACCCATGATTTCATCAAGTTTATTCCCCCATATTTAAATTATTTTGTAATTGTGTTAGTTTCTTTGTGTGATTTCTATTGTTATGATCATTTTTATTAATGATGTTTTTTGTTTCTAATTTTAGTTATCGCATCATAAAAATCATTTCTTATTAAAGAATATTCATGTTTAAGGGGACATACACTCTCAATTAACTGGAGAATCCAGGATCTCTAATAAGATTCTCTATATATTTAATTGCTTTATCCCCTTTTTTTCTTTCTTGGTAGAAGGGAAAGGATCCCTTTTTTTTATCTCTTTTTTTGATTATGCTCAATTGAAATAGTTAGTATGCTTATTATTTTTAGATAATACGTTTGATGAAAAAAATAATAACAAATTAAAAATTTTTAGATTCTATATACACCTATTAGCAAGATCCATTACAAAACAAACAGTAACGCTACCCGAAAAAATATAGCATAACATCGAATAGAACATCGCCAAAATCTTGAAAATTAATATGAAAATTCCAAGTCTTCAAATCAAAATTATCAATACGTTAGCTACAATCTGGAAATTAGAAAAAATTGATAAAGATCTGCTCTGAAAGCCCAACATGTTCAAGAAGATATACAAATAGCTGAAATAATTGTTGTTCAACACGATTTTCTAGAGATTTTTAACATCAATTCCAAATATCAGATTAGTAGTGGAAAAAAACACTGATGAATAGAATAATTTACTTGTTTCTAAATTACGAAATATAAAAAATAGAGATATTTAAAGAAATGCTTGAAAAACTTAATAAAAATCCTCTGAAAAAATTTTCAACTCAAATTTTTCTTCATCAAATGGTGCTAGATATTCAATTTCAACTAGACAGGCATTTAAAAAAAATATAAGATGAATTATGCATGTTAAACCAAGAAGATTCTTAAGAATTATTACAATACATAGAAAAGAATTTAAAGACAAAACAAAACTTTGCTAAAACCTTAACCGCAACTATTGAAGCTTGTAATCGAAATTTTTTAGATATTGAAACAAATATAAAAAATCTCTAAGACCATTTTGTGAAAGAATACTTAGATTATTCCCTAGATTAAATCTATTAAATCCATACAAATTGTTGCACTTTATATTTTAAAAAGAGAAGAATGAACTTATTTTATTAAAATTTATGCAATCTAAATTCACGCTAAAAACATCAATGGAAATTAAATTTTTAATATCAAACAATTTTAATACTACTTGATAAAAATATTAAATTGTAATATTATTATTTTGAATTTAAATTAATATTTAATAATATAAAGTTATAAGGAGATCATTTTGAAAAATTCTAAATTGAATATTATTAAGCTTAACGTTATTACAGCAATATTAACTTCAATTTGCATATCATGTGCACCTTTTGGCAATGTTAATCCAAACAAACTAAAAAATCCCACTACTTCTAAAACCCCAAAAAAAGTAAAGCGAAGCAACAATTCTAGAAATCTAAAAAACCTAAACAGCCATGCCAATTCAGAAAATTCATCAGAAAATAACAAAAATCTTGAAAATGAATCTCAAAATTCAAAATCTTCAAATCAACATTCTCAAGAAGAAACCACAATCTTAAAATCTTCAAATCAACATTCTCAAGAAGAAACCACAATCTCAAAATTAGAAAACATTGGTAAAGGCCTAGAAGCTCAAAAAAAGGAAGAAGATATACAAATAGCTAAATCTTATGGTGTTCAATATGATTTCCTAGAGACTTTTAAACTTCAAAGAGATGATTATTTTATGTTTAATGCAAAAATGAAATTAAAAAGAATAATTTATCCATCCCTAAATTACGATACAAAAAAAATATT
>NZ_CP018753.1 GCF_001922545.1 Borreliella garinii
AGTAGTTACACTATAAATAACCCTATCATCTTAAGAATAAATGTTTTAATATATTAATGGTGCATAACTCTGAACATACTATTCAAAATGAAGAAAATAAATATATTTATTCCCAAATTCACCTCCTCCTAATTTTTATTTAAATTCTCCTTCTATGCCTATTTAGTTTTATGTTATCAATACTTAATATCTAGCTCATAATCTTGATTACTAATATAAATGTGATATAATGATAGAATATTCTAATAATATTCTATTTTAGATAGAGGTAATATAATGAATTTAATGATTAAAGAATTGTTACTGATATCCAGTTTATTTTGTAGCGGTATCTCTTGTAAGCTATATGAAAAGCTTACAGATAAAACCAAACTGGCTTTAGCCAAAAATAAGTATTTTGTCAATAATAATAAAGATATAAATAATAAAAGTATAAATTCTACTAATAAGCTAGATAATAATTCTCTGAATCCTTTATAGAAGACAACAACAGAAGTAATCGTAAGGCTAGGAGCATTAATGGTGGAGAAAATCAAGAACAAAATAATAAGAATAAAAGTAAGGCAAAAGAAAATATCATAAAGAAAAGTGAAGAAAGTAATAATTTGGGAACACAAATAAATAATAATTTAAACACAAAACACTCTAATACTAGTAAAGTAGATAACAATAAACATAATGCTGATAGAACATCTCAACAAGTTAATAAGGAATCTAATAAAGCTATTACTGCTAGGGAAATTATGTACGAAGCTGAAACTTTTTTTTAGAAAAAACTGAGAAAATAACTGCAGATTTAGAAACAACAAAATCAAAACTTGATAAGATAAAAAGTGTTATTGAGGATGCTCGTTTTTATTTAAATACTGCTAAAAAATCTAAATATACTACTAACAACAATACATTACTATTACATAACTTAAACCAAGAAATTAATAAGGTTAATAGCAGCCATGCTTCTGCCAAATCTCATTGCAATGATGCAATTAGTGCTTTAGCAAGATCTAAGGATAATTTTGAAAATATGCAAAAAGAAAAGCAGAAGGGGCTTTAGAAGAAGCTATAAAAGATATACCTTCTTTAGGGTATAATTATCTTTACTATTTTTGGATAGTTGATGCTCAAAAAGCAATCAAGAATGCTAAAAGCTTGTTTGAGAATGCTAAGAATAAACAAGAAGAACTTAACGATAAGATGAATAAGGCAAATGTAGAGCTTCTTAAATTAGAGCAAGCATATAAAGTTTTGCAAACTAAAAAATCTTAGAAATAGGGTTATAATCCTGAAAATTATAAAACTTATACGAAAAGCTTCTCTAAACTTTAATTTTGGTTATTTTATAGATTAGTATTGATACGGGGGTTTGGATTGATATTTCCAATAGGTACACATAATATGAAAATTGAATTTAATATTGCTGTAATAACGTTAAGCTTAATAATATTTAATTTAGAATTTTTCAAAATGCTCTCCTTATAAATTTGAATTATCAAACATTAGTTTTAATTCAAAATAACAATATTAAATTTATTTGATATTGAAAATTTAATTTCTATTGCATGTTTTTAGCGCCAATTTAGATTGTATGAATAAAAAAAGAGAAGAATTAACTTCTCTTTTTGAAATATCAAGTGCAGCATATTATTTTTTGTATTTAGATTAATCAGCTTGATTTAGTAGATAACTACGATGAAAGTATTTATCCTTTATGTGCTTTGCTAGCGCTTCAGCATTTGTTTTAATGTCGCCAACATTTTTATTGTAAGCATCAATAGTTGCATTTAAGGTTTTAGTAAAGTTTTGTTTTATCTTTAAATCACGTTTTACATCTTGTAGTAACGTTTCGGCTTCTTTTGTGCTTAGAGTGCGTAATTTATCTTGTATTTTTTTTAAATGTATATCTTCTAATTGCAGCTGAATATCCCTTGATGTTTCGAGAAATTTACCAGCTACTCTTCGGTTCTTATCTGTATCAAGTGTTTCAAGAATTTCTTTTAATGCTAATATTTTTTTTGTATCGTAATTTAGGGATGGATAAATTATTCTTTTTAATTTCATTTTTGCATTAAACATAAAATAATCATCTCTTTGAAGTTTAAAAGTCTCTAGGAAATCATATTGAA
>NZ_CP018754.1 GCF_001922545.1 Borreliella garinii
AGTAGTTACACTATAAATAACCCTATCATCTTAAGAATAAATGTTTTAATATATTAATGGTGCATAACTCTGAACATACTATTCAAAATGAAGAAAATAAATATATTTATTCCCAAATTCATCTCCTCCCAATTTTTATTTAAATTCTCCTTCTATGCTTATTTAGTTTTATGTTATCAATACTTAATATCTAGCTCATAATCTTGATTACTAATATAAATGTGATATAATGACGGGATATTCTAATAATATTCTATTTTAGATAGAGGCAATATAATGAATTTAATGATTAAAGAAGTGTTAATGATATCCAGTTTGTTTTGTAGCGGTATCTCTTGTAAGCTATATGAAAAGCTTACAGATAAAACCAAACAGATTTTGGCCAACAATAAGTATTTTGTCAATAATAATAAAGATATAAATAATAATAAAAGTATAAATTCTACTAATAAGCTAGATAATAATTCTCTAGATTCTGTAGAAGACAACAACAGAAGTGATCGTAAGGCTAGGAGCATTAGTAGTGGAAAAGCAAATAATCAAGAACAAAATAATAAGAATCAAAGGAAGAAAAAAGAAAAGTGAAGAAAGTAATAATTTAGAAACACAAATAAATAATAATTTAAACACAAAGCACTCTAATACTAGTAAAGTAGATAACAATAAACATAATACTGGTAGAAAATCTCAACAAGTTAATAAGGAATCTAACGAAGCTATTACTGCTAGGGAAATTATGTACGAAGCTGAAACTTTTTTAGAACAAACTGAGAAAATAACTGCAGACTTAGAAACAACAAAATCAAAACTTGATAAGATAAAAAGTGTTATTGAGGGGGCTCGTTCTTATTTAAATACTGCTAGAAAATCTAAATATAATGCTAACAATAATACATTACTATTACATAACTTAAACCAAGAAATTAATAAAGTTAATAGCAGCCATGCTCCTGCCAAATCTCATTGCAATGATGCAATTGGTGCTTTAGCAAGATCTAAGGATAATGTCGAGAATGCAAAAAGAAAAGCAGAAGGGGCTTTAGAAGAAGCTACAAAAGACATACCTCTTTAGGGTATAATTATCTTTACTATTCTTGGATAGCTAATGTTCAACAAGCAATCAAGAATGCTAAAAGCTTGTTTGAGAATGCTAAGAATAAACAAGAAGAACTTAACGATAAGATGAATAAGGCAAATGTAGAGCTTCTTAAATTAGAACAAGCATATAAAGTTTTGCAAACTAAAAAATCTTAGAAATAGGGTTATAATCCTAAAAATTATAAAAATTTATACGAAAGGCTTCTCTAAACTTTAATTTTGGTTATTTTCTAGATTAGTATTGATATGGGGTTTTGGATTGCCCTTTCCAATAGGTACACATAATATGAAAATTGAATTTAATATTGCTACAATAAAGCTAAGCTTAATAATATTAATTTGGGGTTTTTCAAAATGCTCTCCTTATAAATTTGAATTACCAAACATTAGTTTTAATTCAAAATAACAATATTAAATTTATTTGATATTGAAAATTTAATTTCTATTGCATGTTTTTAGCGACAATTTAGATTGTATGAATAAAAAAAGAGAAGTTAATTCTTCTCTTTTTGAAATCTCAAGTGCAACATATTATTTTTTTTATTTAGATTAATCAGCTTGATTTAGTAGATAACTACTACGATGAAAGTATTTATCCTTTATGTGCTTTGCTAGCGCTTCAGCATTTGTTTTAATGCCGCCAACATTTTTATTGTAAGCATCAATAGTTGCATTTAAGGTTTTAGTAAAGTTTTGTTTTATCCTTAAATCACGTTTTACATCTTGTAGTAACGTTTCGGCTTCTTTTATGCTTAGAGTATGTAATTTATCTTGTATTTTTTTTAAATGTATATCTTCTAATTGCAGTTGAATATCCCTTGATGTTTCTAGAAATTTACGAGCTACTCTTCGGTTCTTATCTGTATCAAGTGTTTCAAGAATTTCTTTTAATGCCAATATTTTTTTTGTATCGTAATTTAGGGATGGATAAATTATTCTTTTTAATTTCATTTTTGCATTAAACATAAAATAATCATCTCTTTGAAGTTTAAAAGTCTCTAGGAAATCATATTGAA
>NZ_CP018755.1 GCF_001922545.1 Borreliella garinii
CTCTCAAGAACAAGTCCGTTCTTGAGACAGTCTTCTGCTACATTTTCAATGTAATTTCTAAAAAATATCGAATATCGATATAATTCTAATGCACTTACTTTATCTACTAGTTTTGCTTTTCTTAAATTACACACTTTTTTATTTCTTATTCTTAATTTTCTTAATTAAATTACGTGCATAATAGCAAAAACTAATATTTTTGTCAATAAAATTTACAAAAATATTTGATTGCCAAAGTGGATACTTCTCTCTCTATATCCTAAAGACAACATCAAATATGCAGCTGATATTGCATCAAGTGCATCGTCATGGATTTTGTTATCCCCTTTATAAGCGTAAATATCATTAAATACAGAAGAACTACTGTATTTTGCAATGTAAAGTTTCTTGTAAGTAAACGGTGTAATTAACGATGTTATTCTACTAAATTTATTAGATTTTGGTTTAACCGGCACAATTCTAAAATAATGACCCATATTGTTTCTAAGAGTCATATATTCACGAGTCAATGCACCAGCACCTTTAGTATTATCTCTATCTTCTAAGTAAAGTGTATTTACATTGAAATTCTCTAATACAGTTTTGACCATATTCATAATATAAGGATCATTGGCTGGTCGTTGATCTTGAAATACAAAAGCATAATATTTGTCATCAACCCGATCCATAACACATAAAGCAGTATTGTCGCCCCCAATGCTAAATGCTGGATCCAAATATGCTATTGGGCTAGTAAACACATAATCTTGAGTAATATTAATTTGTGTAAAAATTGAGTCGGTGCTTGCTATCCACTCTCCTAGCAAAACTCTTGCCTTATATGCTGGTATATCTTTATAGAGTTTTTCTTGAGTTTTGATAAATTCTTTACTTAGAAGTACATTATCATAAGTTGTAAAATTATAGGTCTTAAAAGTTGCCACATTATCAATATAATCGGTTTTGAAATAATGTTCTGGATGGTCTGGATTGGTATCAAAAATAATAGTTTCTTGCGCGCACCTAAGTCTTTTCAATACTTCCTCTAAAGTTTGCTTGTGTAAAGTAGTAGCCTCATTTACAAAAATAAGTGCTGAATTACTACC